>JBIKKL010000496.1:0-4065 GCA_044360365.1 Burkholderiales bacterium
GCCCGCGACTTGCTTTCCGAAATGCTCGAACGCGAGGGCTTCGCGGTCGCCGCGGCAGCTTCGGGCGAGGAAGCAATCCGTCTGGCGGAAAGCCTGTGTCCTAAAGCCATCACCTTGGATATCCTCCTGCCGGAGATGGATGGTTGGCAGGTCCTCGATGTTTTGAAGCGAACACCCGCGCTGGCGCAGATCCCTGTTGTGCTCGTAAGCGTACTCGACGAGCCGGAACGCGGGTATCTCTTCGGTGCGGCGGACTATATGGCAAAGCCGGTTGACCGCCGCAAGCTTGTCGCCCGGTTGCGCGACGTGTGCCGAGCGGAAACGCCGCATGTATTGGTGGTCGACGACGATGCCTCTGCACGCAAGCGATTGCGCAGAGCACTCGAGAAAGCGAACTGCACGGTGTCGGAGGCCGAGAACGGACGGGCGGCGCTGGAAGCGTTGGCGGCAAGAGCGCCGGATGTCATCCTGTTGGATCTTGTCATGCCGGAGATGGACGGCTTCGAGTTCGTCGACGCAGTCCGCAAGCAGCCGCGATGGAGTGCGATTCCGATCATCGTTCTGACTGCCAAAGACCTCACTGCCGACGATCGCGGCCGCTTGCAGGGCGCGGTCGAGCGCGTGCTGCACAAGGGCGAGCGTACGAGCATGCTACGCGCTACCGTTGAAACGCTGCGCAACGTGGTGAGTTCGGTGCGCGCGGGTAAGGAGGCAAAGCGATGAAGGTCCTCTACGTCGAAGACAACGAAGACAACGTCTACATGCTCAAACGCCGTTTGGCCAAGCTGCAGTGGGAGGTGCTCGTTGCAGGAGACGGGGCGGAAGGCGTCGCCATGGCGCATGAACACCATCCGGATCTGATCCTGATGGATCTCAGCTTGCCCGTCATGGATGGTTGGGAAGCCACCCGTCGCATCAAAGACTCCGAAGCGACCCGAGACATTCCGGTTATCGCACTCACGGCGAATGCGATGGCAGGGGATAAGGAGAAGGCGATGCAGGCCGGATGCGACGATTTCGACATCAAGCCAGTGGATTTTCCGCGGCTGCTGGACAAGATTCGGGCGCAGCTCAAGTCCACCCACTGACAAGCGAAGGGCCGAGCCCGTGAAAGTCTTGTACGTGGAAGACAACGAAGACAACGTCTATCTCCTTAAGCGCCGGCTGGGCAAGGAAGTGACGCTGCTCATCGCAATGAACGGCGAGGATGGGGTGCAGATCGCGGCCGCTGAACAGCCCGATGTCGTTCTGATGGATCTCGACCTGCCCGATATCGACGGTTTCGAAGCCACACGCCGGATTTGCACGAATGCGGGGACTCGTACCATCCCCATCATTGCATTGTCCGCCGGCGACAACGATCAGGATCGCATGCGCGCGCTTGCAGCAGGCTGTGCGGACTACGACACCAAACCGATCGACCTGCCTCGGCTGCGTTCCAAGATCGAAGCGGCCATTGCTCGGCGACAGACGCCGGACTAACGCGATCAGGCGTGAGGTGGGATAGGGAGCGTCCTTCAATAATAGTCAACGTGACAACTACTGAACATGTCCGACGGTCATTCAAAGCATCCGCACGGTTTGAAAGCCACGATACGTGAGTATCTGACGCATTGGTCGGTGGCGGGGCTCATCGTCACGCTGACGGGCTTCACGCCGGACCATTGGATTGCCCACGCGCTGCACGAGGTGCCCAGCGGCGTTCGTAATATCTTCCCGGGCGGCATCGACTATCGCTTGCTGGTCGTTGTACTGGGGGTCCTCATGATCGTGAGCGATACGGTGCTGCGCAATTGGCGCCGCCGCAAGGAGGCGGTCACCTATGCGCTGGATGCAGCCGCGGCTCCCGCATCGATTACCCATGCGTCCGCGCCAGACGCGAAGTCGAATGTCGCCGTTGGCACCGCGGCTTTCACCTCATATCGCCAAGCCCGCCGGTCGCGCGAGTCCAGCGAGGCGGAACCCGTGGAGGATACGTCCGCATCGGCGCTGCCTCCTGTGCGGGTGGCGGTCACGCAGCTGCGTCACGACCTTCGCACGCCTATGAATGCCATCCTTGGGTACAGCGAAGTCCTGGTCGAGGAGGCCGCGGAGCTGGGGGTGGCGCATTTGGAGGACGAGTTGCAGCGACTGCACGAGAGTGCCAAGGCGATGCTGGAGCGCATCACCGAAGCAATCGCCGCGGGCGAGGATGGCGCGCAATCGAATCTGGAAAAGCTACGAGGTGAGGTGCATCGTCGTTTGGACGAACCGGCTAAGGCGCTGCTGGCACAAGCTAAGGGCGCGTACGAGCGAGCCCTCGGCATCGAAACCGCTCACGCAGATCTCGACCGGCTGGTTATTGCTGCCGGCAAGCTTAACGGGCTGGTGGACGGATTGATTCAGCCGGCCGATTCGTCAACAGGCGAAGCGAATGCGACGAACGTCGAGCAGACACTCAATCGGCTGAATCGCACCCCCGCTCAGCCGCGGGTGGCGCAGGGGCGGCTGCTGATCGTCGACGACAATGCCATGAACCGCGATCTCCTGTCGAGACAGCTGGCACGTGAAGGCTACACGGTCATGACCGCCGCATCGGGGAGCGATGCGCTCGAAAAGTTGAGTCTGGACGAGTACGACTTGGTGCTGCTCGATGTCGTCATGCCGCAGATGGATGGTCTGCAGGTCCTCGATCGTATCAACGCCGATCCGAAGCTATCGGGCGTGCCGGTGGTCATGTTGTCGGCACTGGATGAGATTGCCGGCGTCGCTCGTTGCCTCGACAAAGGGGCGGCGGACTATTTGACCAAGCCGGTGGATCCCGTGTTGCTGCGCGCGCGCGTGGGCTCGACATTGCATGTCCGCCGGCTTAGGGCGGATTTGAGGCAAGCCGAACAGGAATTGGAGGCGAGCTTCCACGTCACTCGGCAGTTGGCGCAAAGCATCGTTTCACCCTCGGTGGCGCCGCGGTTGGATCGCGGCGAACTTCCCGGCAGCGCCTACTATCCCGAGGTCACGGCCTTGGTGGTCAAGATCGAGGGGATGGATGCGCTGGCAGCGCGCCTGCCCGGGGATGTGCTCAAGGCGGTCGCCGCTGTGCAGGATCTGTTCGAAGGTTGTTGCAGGATGAAGGGTGTGGTGCTCAGCAGAACGACGGATCGCACGCTGACCGCGATCGTCGGGGCACCGGCATGGGAAGAACGGCATGCGCGAACCGCGACGGAGCTTGCTGTCGACCTGCAAAAGGCGCTGACGAATCCCACGAGCGCAGCCGCCTCGCTGCGCATGCGATTCGGGTTGCACACCAGCGCGTTGATGACGGGCGTGGCAGGTGGCGACAAGTGGGTCTTTGGTCTGTGGGGTGAGGCAGTAAGTTTGGCGGAGGCCATTGCATCGAGTTCGCCGATCGGGGAGATTACGCTGTCGAGTTCCGCGTGCGCTCAGCTGGGCCGCGACTATCCGCTGGGAAATCCGACGGTTCTCGACTTACCGGGCCGTGGGCAGGTGCCCACTCGACGCTTACAAGTGCAGTAGGCCCAGTTCTCACGGAGTGCCTGTGGTCCGGTCGCGTCATCTACCCTCTTCAGGGCCATCAGGGCGTAGTCCTAGTGTTGTACGTGTCGATATGGACGCGGTGCGATATTGGGTCGATGTGTTGGCGACGAATGTCTCTTGACCCACCGTGCCGATTGGCCCCTGACTCGCGCAGATCCCGTTCCTCAAGGGAAAGCAGGATACGTTATACCGTGCTCTCCGCTACCGATCTTCGTGACAATGCCATAGTCGCAGGATGTGGACCGTATCGGCCCTGATTTCGTAGCGCAGTTCGTAGTTGCCGACGATAAGACGACGTACCTCGCGGGGTGAGAATTCCGACAGTGTTGTACCCAGGCGAGGCTGCGTGCGCAACACACTGGGAGCGGTTTTCAGGTGGTTGAGTACTGCTTTGGCCGCACGCGGATTGACCGCGGCCAGAAAGTCGTACAGCCGTGCCAGATCCAGCAGAGCGGGCGGTTGCCAGACGACTTTCGTCATCTTATCTTGGCATCGGCAAAGGCTGATCAGTGCCGAGTGAGTCGATCCATG
>JBIKKL010000563.1:0-3636 GCA_044360365.1 Burkholderiales bacterium
GAGATGACGGAGAGCGCGAACATCCTGCGCAATGCCACCGAGGCGAGCCTCGTGCTGATGGACGAAGTGGGCCGCGGCACCTCGACCTTCGACGGTCTCGCGCTCGCCTGGGCCATCGCCCGGCATCTGATCGAAGTCAATCGCAGCCACTGCCTCTTTGCGACCCATTACTTCGAACTCACGCGTCTTGCCACCGATCACGACACCGTTGCCAACGTCCATCTCGACGCCGTCGAGCACCGTGACCGCATCGTGTTCCTGTATGCGCTGCGCGAAGGCCCGGCGAGCCAGAGCTACGGGATCCAGGTCGCGCAGTTGGCCGGGGTGCCACCGAGCGTGATCCGCTCCGCGAAGCGCTATCTCGTCAAGCTGGAGAACGAAGGCGCAACGGCCACTCCGCAGCTGGATCTGTTCCAGATGACTGCCGAGCCGGAGCCCGAGCCTCCCGTCGAACCCGCGACGAATCCCGTGCTCGACGCGCTGCGGCAAACGAACGCCGACGACCTCACGCCCAGAACGGCGCTCGACCTGATCTACGAGTGGAAGCGTCTCGCGCAGTGACGGCGGAATCGCGCGACCCTGCTGCAGATGCATCGACGCGATTGGCGTCGCTCACGAAACTGCCCCGCGACTTCTACGATCGCGACACCGTGCAGGTTGCCCACGAACTGCTCGGAAAGTACCTCGTCCGCGCATCCGCATCCGGCACCCGCGTCGGTCGTATCGTCGAAGTCGAAGCCTACCTGGGGCCCCACGATCTTGCGGCCCACTCTGCACGAGGCCTCACGCCACGCACACGCGTGATGTTCGGCCCGCCGGGCCACGCCTACGTCTACCTGATCTACGGGATGTACCACTGCATGAACGTGGTGACGCAGGCCGAAGGGCTTGCCTCGGCCGTACTGCTGCGCGCGCTCGAACCCGTAGCCGGCATCGACCGGCGCACGCAAGGCCCCGGGCTGCTTTGCCGCGCGATGGAGATCGACAGGCAACTCAACGGGCATGATCTGCTGAGCGACGACTTCCACATCGCCGCACAACCGGACCCCGCGCGCTTCACGAAGGTAAAACGCCCGCGCATCGGCGTCGACTATGCAGGCCGATGGGCGCGACGCCTGCTGCGCTTCTACGTGAAGGGCAATGCCTACGTATCGAGACCCTGAGCGAGCAGCGAACGTCAGCGCCAAACGCGGCTGGAGTCCCTTGCCGAGGCGATCTCGATGCTGCCTCCGTGCAGGACTTCGAGCGTACGCGACTGGAACTCCCGCGCATACAGCACTCGAACGATCCAGATCGTGATGACGATCATCAGCCAGGGATGCAGGAACCAGGACATGGCCGCCATCGCGAAGTAGTACGAGCGCAGGCCCTGGTTGAAATTCCCACTGGCGAACGACACGAGGAGCCCCACGCGGGCGATATCCTGCTCGCATTCCTTGAGATCGGCCGGCGTCTTGCGTGTCGCACCGACCACGATCGCACAAAAGCCGAACTGCCGGATCGACCAGGAAAACTTGAAGAACGCGTAGACGAAGATCCCGACGAGCAGCAGGATCTTGAAATCCCACAGCCGCTGGCTTGCGTGCACGGCAAAGGGCAACTCCGATACGACATCCGCCGCACGCTGAACATATCCCATCAGGGCAATCAGCGCGCCGAGGATCAGCAGCGTCGTCGACGCGAAGAACTGGGAACTGCGCGTGAGGTTGCGAACGATGTTTACGTCGACCATCCGGTTGTCACGCTCGACCATGCGCAAGGCCCAGGTCTTGCGCAGCTCGTCGAGGACGCCTTGGAGACTCGGCGCGCGCTTGCCGTACCAGGCCGAAAAACGAGAATAACCCGACCACGCGATCAAGAAGAAGGCGACCGCGAATACATCATGCGTGGTCAGTGCTCGACCCAGGGTCAGATATCCTTGCCAGTCCATCGTGTACCCTCAAACGAACAGCGTCAGCACCCCAGTGTACCCGTAGAGCCGATTGTGCGAGATCTCGCCGTTGCCGAAGAAGCCCACGAGCGGAAAATCGCCCAGCGCATCGCGGATCAGGCCCAACTCCTCCGATTGCGGCCCGAAGAGATTCGGTCCGCGTGCGATGCAGGAGTGATAGATGCCCCCGCGCGGCTTGCCGAAGAGCCCCTTCTTGATGCTCTCCAGCATGCGATTCATGTCTTCCGCGGCCGCATCGAGATCGCGCCGACAGAACATCATCTGTTGTCCGGGCTGGACGATCTCCCCGATCGCCACGAGCTTGCTTTGCGGGTCGATGCCGAGCAGATTGCGCACGAGGTAATCGTCGGTATCGTTGCGCTTCGTGGGCAGCCCCGCGAAGATCTGGCCGCCGAGCCGGTTGAGATCCGTACCGAAGCGGTCTCCGAGGTCTTCACGCATCACGTCCAGTGCGGGTCTGCCGTCGAGCTTGAGGATGATGTTGCGCTGGCATTCCGTGATGTTGTGCTTCGGGCCGACCGGCGAGCATCCCTGCGTCAGGCGGGTCGCCACGGTGATGTCCTCCGAAAAGGCCACACCCGACAATCCCCCCTCGCTGATGCCATCGGCAATCTGCGGATTGAGGCGCCTCGAACTGGTGAGCCCCCCCACCACGAACCCGCTTTCCACTTTGCCCGCCAGCCCCTTCACGAGCGCCGCGACGTCCGGATTGGTCGGATCGCCATGCACGACCGCGAAATTGGCTGCCCCGGCAGCACACTCGAGCGAGAGCGCCGACAAGTCCGCCGTCGACCTCACCCCGCTGAAGATGCGGAATGCTGCCGGATCGAGGTCAGCCACCATGATGCAAATGGCGGGACGATCGACATACTCGCGGCCGGTGGCCAACACACCCATGCCCACGGTACCGACCCAGTGCTCCACGTCGGTGCCGGATTTGAGCTGCTCGAGGATCGGCCCCATGTCGGCCGAAAAGAAATCGCTCGCATAGACGAATCCGAGCGTGCCCGACGCCCTGCCGAGCTGTTCGATACATGCCTGCGTCGCCTGTCGTGGATCGGCGTTCGCGCTGTGTCCGTAGTGGAAGCTCGCCATGTCAATTCATCCCCGCCACCGCGCATTGATACCGGCGCGTTCAGTGTGTCTCAATGTGCCGGGAAGGATAGCATGCCGCTCACCCCGGGTCGGTCATCACTGCGCCGACGCGCGACCGAATTGCTTGCGTTATGATCCGTGGTCCGTAACGGGCGTGCGGTCCGAATGAACGGCAATCCGTGCGCGCCGCATCGACCAGGTAGATCGAGCCGTCCACGGCCGCACGGCGATCCGGAAGTCGTCGCCACGATCACGCCGACGGTTCGCGAAAGATTCGGCCTTCAGGAGGAAATGCTCACCGTGGAGCCTGCACTGCCTCGGGTTCGCGTGCTCGTCATCGACGATTCGAGCACCGTGCGTCACAGCGCGGAGGTCTACTTGAGCGAGGCCGGCTGCGAGGTCTTCGTCGCCGAAGACGGATTCGATGCCTTGGTCAAGATCAGCGATCATCAGCCGAACGTCATTCTGGTCGATATCATGATGCCGCGCCTGGACGGATATCAAACCTGCTCCCTGATCAAGCGGCACCCGAAGTACAAGAGCATTCCGGTCATCATGCTCTCCAGTCGCGACGGACTTTTCGATCGCGC
>JBIKKL010000498.1:0-4018 GCA_044360365.1 Burkholderiales bacterium
CAGCGCAGGATCGGGCTCCTGGCCGGTTTCCTGCAGAATCTGGCGCGAGATGCGGTTCATCTTGTTGATGGTTTCGATCATGTGAACCGGGATTCGAATGGTCCGTGCCTGATCGGCAATCGAACGGGTGATCGCCTGGCGAATCCACCACGTGGCATATGTCGAGAACTTGTAGCCACGGCGGTATTCGAATTTGTCCACCGCCTTCATCAGGCCGATGTTGCCTTCCTGAATGAGATCCAGGAACTGGAGACCGCGATTGGTGTACTTCTTTGCGATCGAGATCACCAGGCGCAGGTTTGCTTCCGTCATTTCGCGCTTGGCGCGGCGTGCCTTCGCTTCGCCGGTGGACATCTGACGGTTGATTTCCTTCAGATCCTTGAGCGGAATGCCGACGCGCTGCTGCACATTGATCAGTTTGCTCTGCAGTTCGGTGATGGCTGGCTCGAATCGAACCAGCACCTCGCTGTACATCTGCTTCGCATCGATTTCCGCAGCGACCCAATGCAGATTCGATTCGTTACCGGGGAATTCCTTGATGAAGTGAGCACGCGGCATACGCGCTTTCTCGACGCAGATCTCCATGATCTCGCGCTCGTAGCTGCGAACTTCCTCGACGAGGCGGCGCAGTCCATCGCACAGGGCTTCGACCTGCTTTGCAGTGAAGCGAATGTTCAGGAGCTCGCTGGAAATCTGATCCCGAACTTCTAGGTAGGGGCGGCTGCGTACGCCCGACTTCGCCAGCGCCTTGAGCAGCTTGCCGTTGAGGTTGCGAATGACGGCAAAGCGCTTGAGCGCGTCTTCCTTGAGCTTGAGCAGATTCGCGTTGGCGACTGCCCCCTCCTCGTCCTCGTCGGCTTCCTCGATCTCCTCGTCGGCCTCTTCCGTCTCGGCAACGTCCTCGATCGGTTCTTCTTCCTCGGAAGCATTCGGATCGATCAATCCATCCACGACTTCGTCAACGCGCATTTCGTCGCGCTCGACACGGTCCGCCAACTTGACGATCTCCGCGATGGTCGTCGGACAGGCCGAGATGGCCTGGATCATGTGTTTGAGACCTTCCTCGATCCGCTTGGCGATTTCGATTTCGCCCTCGCGAGTGAGAAGCTCGACAGAGCCCATCTCGCGCATGTACATGCGCACCGGATCGGTCGTGCGACCGAACTCGGCGTCCACGCTGGACAACGCCTGCTCGGCCTCTTCCGCGACGTCCTCGTCCGTAACCTGCGTCGCAGTGTCCGACATGAGCAACGTTTCGGCGTCCGGCGCCTCGTCGTACACCTGAATGCCCATGTCGTTGATCATGCTGATCACCGATTCGATCTGCTCGGCGTCGAGCATATCGTCGGGCAGGTGATCATTGATCTCGGCGTAGGTCAGGTAACTGCGCTCCTTGCCGAGAACAATCAGGTTCTTGAGGCGCATGCGACGCGTTTCGGGGTCGACCACCTGAACGGGCGCGCGCTGACCATCGAAAGTACCGCGGACGGATTTATCGCGCGATCCACGACCGGCAGGTACCTTGCGCCCATCGCCCTCGACCGCAGTACCGCCTTGCCGAGCTCGCAGCGCACGCAACTGCGCAATGGCTCGTGCCTGCTCGGCTGCCTTGGACTTCGCGGAGGCATCTTCGACCGGCGTGCTGACCTTTGCCGGCAGCACGACCTGCTGCTTCTCGGGCGCTACAACACTTGGCGCCGCCTTCGGCGCAGTCTTGGACGCTGCGACTCTGACCTTCGCCGTCGGCTTGACCGGCTTGGCTTTCGTCTTGCTCGCCGCTTTCACGACCTTGGATTTCGCAGCGGGCCGAGTTTTGGCGCCGACGCGTGCCACCTTCGTTTGCAGCTTACCTTTTGCGGCACGCTGCGGCGACGCTGCGGTCTTTGCCTTGACTTTGAGGGCGAGTTTCTTCACCTTCACCTTCACCTTCGGCTTCTGCTTTGCTTTCGCCTTGGCCATGTAGGATCCTCGGGACGAAGTTCAAAAAAAGTTTTCGATTATACCCTCGACTCGACCGCGTAGGTCGGGTCTTTGGCGCGTTCACTCAAGAGTTTCAAGAGCTGCATAAGCTCGGCGGTCTCGGCAGCGGTCCGACCGCGCTTTGCGGCGAGCTCGTCGATGCGTCGATGCCGAGCCCTGGCGTGCATATCGGCGAGAGCCGAGGTGAATTCGTCCGCCGAGATCTCCTTGTCCGAAGCCAGAACTTCCGCGTAAGCCTCACGGACCAGCCGCGAAATCGGCAAGTCCCGCACCGATTCGAGGACCGTAGGACCCACGTCGCGCATACTCAGTTCGGGTTGAGCAGCCAGAACTTCAAGCACATGCTTGAGCGCCGGATAGTACCGGTCCGACTCATCGAGCTGATCGAGTTGCACCCGGGCCGCAAGTGACGGGTCGTTTAGGACCGCCTGCAGCACCCAGCGAATCAGCGACAACGTCGCGGGCCGCTGCTCCGACGTCCTTGATACGGGCCTTTGACGAGCAGTTGGCGTCACCGATCGCAGACCGAAGAGGCTCTCCAACTCCGGCACGCTCACATCGGCCAGTTTCGCGAAGCGACGCCGCAGTTGCAATGCCAGCGCCGGCGCGCCGACACGCTTGAGCATCGGCTTCGCGAGATCCAGCAGCTTGGCCCGCCCCTCGGCCGTTTCAAGATCCACCTGCCGACTGAGTTCCCGCGCCATGAACTCGGAGAGGGGATCCGCCGTCCATACGTCGTTGTCGGCACACTTGCGCACATAGGAATCGGGATCCTCGCCCTCGGGGAAGAACATGAAGCCGACCTGCTTTCCGTCAGCCAAATGCTCCAGGGAGTTTTCGAGCGCCCGCCAAGCTGCCTTGCGGCCAGCCGCATCGCCATCGAAACAGAAGAACACCTCGTCAGCCAGCCTCAGGAGCTTCTCGACATGCATGGGTGTCGTGGCCGTGCCCAAGGTCGCCACCGAGTATTCGACCCCATGCTGGTGCAACGCCACCACATCCATGTAGCCCTCGACGACGACCACCCGGCCATGCTTGCGAATGGCTTGCCGGGCCTGAAAAAGACCAAAAAGCTCCTGCCCCTTTTGAAACACAGGGGTCTCGGGCGAGTTGAGATACTTCGGGCCGTCGTCGGAGGCACTGCCGAACGACCGCCCCCCGAAACCGATGACACCACCGCGCTGATCGGTGATCGGAAACATGATGCGGTCGCGAAATCGATCGTATCGCCGTCCGTTCTCGGCGTCGATCACCAGGCCGGCATCCTTGAGCGTGGACTGTGTCTTGTAGTCCGGAAAGATCGCAGCGAGTTCTTGCCACCCTGACGGGGCATACCCCAACCCGAACCGTGCGGCCATCTCGCCGCTGACCCCGCGCTGCTTGAGGTAATCGATGGCTGACGGAGCGCGCTTGAGCTGATCCTTGTAGAAACGCGCCGCCGCGACGAGCACCTCTGAGATTCCCTGAACGACTGCGCTATCCTGGCGTACTGCTGCGGCGGGCCGATCATCGGGCACGGTCAGCCCAACCATGTCGGCCAGTTCCTTGACCGCTTCGATGTACCCCAGGCCCACGTGCTCCATCACAAAACTGATTGCGTTGCCGTGCGCACCGCATCCGAAGCAGTGGTAGAACTGTTTGCCCGGGCTCACCGAGAACGACGGCGTCTTTTCATTGTGGAACGGACAGCGAGCAACGTAGTTTTGCCCGGCCTTGCGCAACGGCACGTAACGCTCGACGACATCGACGATATCGACCCGGTTCAGCAACTGCTGCTTGAAGTCGTCCGGGATCATTGCGTCGATGCCCCTCCCATTGCGGGTTCGCGAATCGAGATGCCGTGCAAAAGTCGGAACCCGGCTCGGACACGTCCTGTCGAGCCAGAGTATAGGCGATGAAAATCGGGAATCGTCGGGGCAACTTTTATGCCACGCCGAGGGCACCGAACGACGTTCAGCCTGCGAGGCGGGCCTTAACCAATTGCGAGACTTGCGCCATGTCGGCCCGACCGGCCAGGCGGGGACGAAGTTGAGCCATC
>JBIKKL010000567.1:0-3619 GCA_044360365.1 Burkholderiales bacterium
GTGCAGCGTCTGCCGCTCCCGAATCGCCTCTGAAACGAGGGCGAATGTTCTCGGTAAAGGAACCGATAGGTCCGGAAAAGCGGCCCAAATGGCTCGACTCTGGGAGGGCTCGGTGACGGAATGCGGGATGCCGACGAGCCCGAGGTATTGGGAGAGTGATGTCGCATCGCTTCGCTTGCGCTGCTCGCCGCCCCCATCGGAGCGATACGCCTTCATCGTGGCGTGGTAGCTGCGCGTCTTGCTGTTCCATTCGGTCCAGCCCGGGGACGTCTCGCGGAACTCCCGGATCCACTCACTCGCACGCACGCTGCTCAGGTCGAAGATCTCTCGCAGCCGCGCGTTATTGAGCCGCCCCTCCCACAGGAGAATCGAAGCAAGGAGCGTCAATCGCTGTGAATTTACCTCTCCGCGTACCATCTTACGAATCTCCGTATGTTACGATTTCTCGTATCTTACGATTCTTCGTAATATGAATTCAATCCCTTATCTGTAAGGCCCCTGGGTGAACTGACGCGAGCGTGTCATTCTTGCCATCCAGTTCGCGGCGGGGATGGTTCAACCGCTACTTTCCCCGACCCAACTGGTACACCCAGGCAATTCGCTCGCTGATCTCCGCAACCGTGCTGTTTATCTTGATCGCCTTCGGATCAATCGAGCGATCGGCTTCGATCCCACCAAGAAAACGCGCCAGATCCTCGGCAATCCGCGGGGCGATAGCAATACGAACGTCGGGTGCGAGCAACTGCGACAGCCGAAGCACATCGTTGGCATGTTTTCGGATGTTCTTGCTGTCCACCTGTTCGCCCTTCGCCTGACGATCGCCGAGATCCAACCAGGCACTGGCCTTGAGTGGAATCAGCCTGTCCTCGCCGACCCACGGCAATCCATCAATTTCCTTACGACCTGCAAGTATGAATTCGTAGTAAGCGTCATCCAGCAGGATGGCGGACAGGCTTGCCGCCGCCTCATCGATCGGGATTGGCGTGAGGTGACTGCCTTCGGCGAGTGTGATTCCCTCCGGCGCCCGGCAGAACAACTCCAGCATGGCGGGGAATCGCTCGTCAGCCGGCTTCTGGAAGCGATAGAACACCGGTTTCCCGGTGTCGCTGGCCTGACGGATTTCGTAGCCGCCTGCTTCGACGAAGCTCCAGAATGCCTCTCCAAACGACGGCCTGAGCGCTTCAATGTGCAGGACGATATCCAGGTCTTTCGTGGCGCGAAACTCGAGACCCGCTTCCTCCATCGCGAGCGTCGCGGCTGTGCCGCCGATCAGGACGAACTGATCGGCGTGTCCGGCAAAGTATTCGCGAAAGATGTCGAGTCCCCTCACCATGGAAAGCGCTCCTTCAACTCATCCAGCGCGAGCTGGACGCGCTCGTCGGTATTGACCTGCAGACTGAGCGTGAGGGAAAGCGGATCAACCGTTTCGCTGTCCGGCAAGAGTTCCGGGTTGTAGTGCCAGACCTCCCATTCGCAGGCACCCGGGCGCGGCTCCGGCAGAGTCTCGATGCCCGCCTGTGTTGCAGTCTTCCACTGCGCCGGGCTGATGGCATAGATTGGCCACTGCGGCTCTGTGAGCATCGAATAGCGCGCCAACGCGCTCAAGCCCGCCAGCTTCACCTGGGGTGCCTTCCACTTTGGAAGTGGACGAGCCCAGAATCGGCGCTTGATCGGGCTACGCATCAGCGGCCTGGCTCGTTCCCACGTCTCCGCGGCCGTGCGCTCCGTGTGGAGGAATCGCGTCCTGCCCGCAGTACGCAATGTCGCGATGCCGGCTGCCGTGAGTTCCTTGACCGCCCGGGAAAGCGTCATCGGGGTGTAGCCAAGGCTGCCGAACACCTCGGCAGGTTGCCACTCGGCGCGCCAGGGCTTGCGTAGCAGGACGGTGATCAGCAATGCCTGCGTCGCGGGGCTGAGCGCGGTCTCGGGAGCGGTGGGCGCCTTGCGAAAGTACTCGCGCAAGTCGATCCCGAGATCTGGCAGATAGAGTTGATTGCCCGGCACTAGGAACGGCACCTTCTGCTCGATGAGACGCTTGCGCTCGTAGGACGCGAGGGTTTCAGTCACGTAGACCACGGGCATGCCGGCCAGCTGCCGCAGTTTTTCCACTTGGCTGCGGACATTGGTCAATCCGCGTGCGTTGGGCTGCTGATCGATCGCAAGGAGAATCAGGCGATCCAGCAGCTTCAGTTCTCGGAACTCAAAGGCATCTTGCAGGTAGTACGGCAGCCTGCCGGCACCCGGCCACGCCCGGATCTTGGGGACTATTCCCAAGGTGCCATGGAGATACGCCTGGACAGTGGGATTCACGGTAAGGGCTCGGACCGCTGGTATAACATGATGCAGGCACGATAACATTTATAATGTTATCGTGCAATTTGATGTTATATACCCGCCCCATCGGTGTCGACCCCCAGCCCTTGCGTTGCCCTGCCGCCAAATGACCGCGCGCCTCACCAGTCATCTCACCACGTCCCAAATCGGGTCGTTCGCGACCTTCGTGCGTAGCAGTTGGTTGATCCGGGTCAGCAACACCGCGGGCACATCGGATCGACGATCATTGGCGCGAATTGTGGACGGAAACGCCGGGTGGATGTAGCGCATCTCGCCTGTACGCCGCACCGGAATGATCTTGCCGCCCAGGAGTAGCCAGACTTTTTGCGCTCGACGGCAGTTCGACGTGTGGAGTACGTGGATCATGATTGCCCCCCGGACGCCGCAGGTATCTGAAACGCATCAGCCTCAAGACTGACCAACTCGTCCAACATGGCTTGCACATCCCGCTGGGCCTGCGCGTACGCCTCGGTACCGGGTATTCGCGATTCGTCCAGATAGCACGCAAAGCCGGCGAGTTTGGGGGGCAGGTCGATGAGGTACAGGCCCGTTTCATGGCGCTCCTCTGCCGCAACGCGAAGGTAAAACAGCGGATCCGAATGCACTGCCTCGATCGCTCTCATCGGGCTCGTTGGCATCGGATCGACGCTGGACCTGAAGGCCGAAGTCGTCACGACCAATGGCAGTTCGAGGTACTTTAGGAGCGCGTCACTCGACCGCAGCATCATGATCAAGCGGTTCATGAACGAGTCCCGCACGATGTTGGCGCTTTCCACCACTGCGTTCAGCGCGTCCGCCGTCGATTTGTCCACCGCGATGTTGACGGACACCGTGCCAAGGCGCTTCAGCTCGCCGGCAATGTACCTCTTAGCCTTCGGCGACAGGCGCTTGCCTTCCATGTCGCTCGCGAGGTGTGGGACCTCTCCCTGAATCATGCTGTTCAGAAACGCGTCCCGCTTGATGAATAACGAATCGAGCTGTTTGTCGAAATCCCGCAGCAAGGGCTCGTAGATTTTGACGGTGATCTTTGTCTGACTCATGGGCATCCTTTCGCTGATCGCTGATCTGGGATCCGTAGAACGGATGCTAGAGAAGCCACCAATACCCGTAAAGAATGTCGAGTAAAGAAATATAGAAGAATGTGACTGCCTGGCGTTGGATCGAACAAAATCCTTGAATAAAAACCGCGCCTAGTCGCAATTAACTAAGCTTAGGCTTACGCTTTAAGTTATGCTTGCGCTTATATGCAAGCACACGAAATTGCCAGCCTGCGCCACAACCTCGG
>JBIKKL010000500.1:0-3992 GCA_044360365.1 Burkholderiales bacterium
TTGCATTGATTCTGATGCGATGACCCGGAAACTGTGCCTGGCACAGTTCCAGGGTCAGAGATTCTCGCGGATCGTCTCGCCGCCATCGGCCACCAGGTTCTGGCCGGTGATGTAGCGTCCCGCATCCGAGGCGAGGCACACCGCCAAGCCGGCGATGTCGTTCGGTTCGCCCAGGCGGCCGAGCGCGATGGCGCTCAGGCGGCGTTTTAGCCGTTCGGGATCCTCGTACAGTACGCGCGCAAAGTCGGTCTTCACGAGGCCGGGGGAAATCGCGTTGGCGCGTATGCCCTGCGGACCCCACTCCAGCGCGAGATTGCGCGCGAGCTGTATGTCCGCTGCCTTGCACAGCCCGTACATCCCCTGCCTGGAGTTCCCGCGCAGGCCGGCAATCGACGAGATGAGAATGATCGAACCTTCGCCGCGCTCGGCCATCTGCGGACAGACGAGCTTGCACAGCCACAGCTGTGCCTTCACGTTGGTGCCTATCATCTTGTCGAACACGTCGTCGCCCATCTCCTGCATCGTGCCGAAGTAGGGGTTGATCGCAGCGTTCAGAACCAGTACGTCGACGCGGCCCCAGGTATCGAGCGTGGTTTTCACCAATTGCTCGCATTGCTCCTTGTAGCCTACGTTGCACGGCACGGCGATGGCTTCGAGGCCGGCCGCCTTCAGGTCGGCGACGGTCTTGTCGCACGCATCTGCCTTGCGGCTCGATACGACGACCTTGGCGCCTGCGAGCGCAAGCTGTTCGACGATGGCGCGGCCGATGCCGCGCGTGGAGCCGGTGACGATGGCCACCTTGCCGGTCAGGCTGAAGAGCTTCATCGGGGGATCTCGCTTGGGGGAAAGACGCGGTGCGCAAGCTGGTTGATCATAGCACGGCATGCTAAATTCCCCCGCTGGAGGACGCTCCCCGACGGTCTCGTCCAGCCCCGCTCTCCACGCGGGCTCAACATCACAGGACTCTCGATATGCATTTCGAATACAGCGACAAGGTGAAGAGCTGGCAAAAGGTTCTCAGCGACTTCATGGATGAGCACGTCTACCCGAACGAGAAGCGCTTCGACGAAGAAGCCGCCCAGTGCTCCGTATCCGATTATCCGCCGCTGCTGCTCGAACTGCGGGCCAAGGCCAAGGCCCTGGGCCTGTGGAATCTCTTCCTGCCGCACTCGAAGTACGGCGCGGGCTTCACGAACCTCGAATACGCGCCGCTGTGCGAGATCATGGGCCGCGTCTACTGGGCGCCGTTCGTGTTCAACTGCAATGCGCCCGACACCGGCAACATGGAGACCCTGGAGCGCTACGCCACCGAGGATCAGAAGAAGCGGTGGCTCGAACCGCTCCTCGAAGGCGAGATGAGTTCCAACTTCGCCATGACCGAGCCCGATGTCGCCTCGTCGGACGCCACCAACATTCAGGCGACCATCCTCTCCGACGGCGATCACTACGTCATCAACGGCCGCAAGTGGTGGTCGTCCGGCATCATGAACGAGCGCTGCAAGCTCATCATCTTCATGGGCAAGACCGATCCCAACGGCACCGACAAGTATCGTCAGCAGTCGATGATCCTCATCCCGCGCGATACGCCCGGGGTGAAGATCGTGCGCCACCTTACGGTCTTCGGTTATTCCGACATCCCCAACGCTCACGGCGACGTGATCTACGACAACGTGCGCGTACCGAAGTCGAACGTGCTGCTCGGCGAAGGCCGCGGCTTCGAGATTGCGCAAGGTCGTCTCGGTCCGGGGCGCATCCACCACTGCATGCGATTGATCGGCGCGGCCGAGCGGGCGCTCGAAATGATGTGCAAGCGCTCCCGTGTGCGCTCGCCCTTCGGCAAGACGCTCGCCGAACAAGGCGTCACGCGCGAGCGCATCGCCGAATCCCGCATCAGGATCGAGCAGATGCGCCTGCTGGTGCTGAAGGCCGCGTACATGATGGATACCGTCGGCAACAAGGTCGCCCGTCGCGAGATCGCGATGATCAAGGTTGCGGCCCCCAACATGGCGCTGGAAGTGCTCGACTGGGCGATCCAGGCCCACGGCGGTGGTGGCGTATGCCAGGACTTTCCGCTGGCGCATCAGTGGGCGCGCGCGCGTATCCTGCGCTTCGCGGACGGTCCGGACGAGGTGCATCGCGATCAGATCGCGCGCCTCGAACTCAACAAGTACCGGTAGGCATCGATGAAGGCAGTGCTGTGCAAGACGTGGGGGCCGCCCGAGTCGCTCGTGATCGAGGAGCAGCCCTCGCTGGTCCCCGCTCCGGGCAAGGTGGTGATCGCGGTACGCGCCGCCGGCGTCAACTTCCCGGATACCCTCATCATCCAGAACAAATACCAGTACAAGCCCGAGCTGCCGTTTTCGCCCGGCGGCGAAGTGGCCGGTGTGGTGAAGGCGATCGGCGCGGGCGTCGAAGGCTGGCGCGTAGGTGACAAGGTCATCGCACAGACGATCTTCGGCGGCTTTGCCGAAGAGGTGGCCACCGAGCCCAGCCGGATGCTTCCGTTGCCCGAGGGCATGGACTTCGCCACCGGCGCAAGCCTCGGTCTTGCCTACGGCACCTCGCACTATGCGCTCGTCGAGCGCGGCCAGTTGAAGCCGGGTGAGACATTGCTCGTGCTCGGTGCCTCCGGCGGTGTCGGGCTTTCCGCGATCGAGATCGGGAAGGTGCTCGGTGCGAAGGTCATCGCCTGCGCATCCACCGAAGCCAAGCTTCAGGTGTGTCGCGAGCATGGCGCCGACGAGACGATCAACTACGTCGACGAAGACATGCGCGCCCGGGTCAAGGCGATCACTCAGGGCAAGGGGGTCGATGTCATCTACGATCCGGTCGGCGGCAAGTATTCCGAACTGGCGCTGCGCGACATGGCCTGGGGCGGGCGCTTGCTCGTCGTCGGCTTTGCCGACGGCGAGATCCCGAAGATTCCGCTCAACCTGCCCCTCATCAAGGGGTGCAGCATCGTCGGTGTCTGGTGGGGTCAATGGTCGAAGGGTCACTGGGATCAGCATGGGCGCAACGTTGCCCAGCTTGGGGCCTGGTTTCGCGAGGGCAGGATCAAACCGCGCATCTGCGCCTCGTTTCCGCTCGAGCGCGCCGCCGATGCGCTCAAGGTGCTGGCCGAGCGCAAGGTGACAGGCAAGGTCGTTCTCACCGTCGATACGTAGCAACAACGCGAATCGAAAGCGAAGCGCACAGCGCGCTTCGTTTCCGCATGCGTTGCCAATCATCCGGCGAGCGTCTAAATTCGTTGACTCGCGGGGCGCGAGTCAGCGCACCGTTCCGGATCAATCAAACGCCGACTACGCTCGCCACGCCACGGTCGTGCCGAGATGGAGGAGATCGAGGACATGGAAGACAGCTCGCGCGCGAAGCGCATCCGGCTGCAGGAACTCATCCACCGCAAGGACAAGGTGCTCGCCGTCACGCATCCGCCCACGGCGGCGCACGGCCGCATCATGGAGTGGTGCGGCATCGAGGCCGGGTTCGTCGGCACGAGCGGTGTCGTCGGCACATACACCGGCCTGTCGGATGTCGGCACCGCCACCATGACCGAGTGCCTTCAGGTCGGTCAGTGGATCGCGCAGAGCGTGAGCTATCCGATCATCCTCGACGGCGATACCGGGCATGGCGGCGTGATGGCCGTGCGGCGCCTGATCCATGAGTGCATCAAGGCGGGCATCGCGGGGATCCGCATCGACGACCAGCCCATCGAAGGCAAGCGCAGGACGGGCAGTGCAGGCGTCGAGGTCGTGCCGATGGAACAGGCCATCGCCCGTTACCGTGCGGCGGTCGACGCCAAGAACGAACTCGATCCGAACTTCGTCATCATGGCTCAGTGCTATGCGGGCAATGCATACGGCAACAGTCTCGACAAGTCGATTGCCCGCCTCAGGGCCTACCGCGAGGAGGCTGGGGTCGACTGGGTGCAGTTCGAGTACCCGCGGTCGGTGGACGAAATCCGCACGGTGCGCGCGGCAGTCTCCGGGCCGTTC
>JBIKKL010000501.1:0-3982 GCA_044360365.1 Burkholderiales bacterium
AGAAGGGCGACGACGGCGAAATGGAAAGCCTCACCCGACCGGTCGAACCCTACATCCTTCCCCTGGACGACGACGAGAAGACAGCCTATCAGCGTCTTCGCATCGTCAAGCAAGCCGCCACCGCCTGAGGAGCCCGGACATGACCTACGCCACCCAACGCACCCACGTTCCGGTCAGTGTCGACGAAGACAAGTGCATCGCCCAGAAGGGCTGCACCGTATGCGTCGACGTCTGCCCGCTCGACGTTCTCGCCATCGACATGGTGAAAGGCAAAGCCTTCATGAAGTACGACGAGTGCTGGTATTGCATGCCGTGCGAGAAGGATTGCCCGACCGGCGCCGTGCACGTCGACATCCCTTATCTGCTGCGCTGAGCCCGGGAGAACCAAGTGACCAGTCCTTCCGCACAGCCCGTCCCCGCCGATCTCATCAGCCGCCTCGACGATGGCGATGCCGAAGTGCGCCGCATCGCCGTGATGGAGTTGCCGTACTCGGATGAAGACGACATTCTGCCGTTGCTCATCAAGGCAGCCGGCGATACCGATGCGCTCGTTCGCGCAGAAGCCGCCAAGGGCCTCGAAGGCTTCGAAGAACCCGAGGCCGTGAAGGCCTTGCTGCCGTTGCTTCGAGATCAGAACGAAGAGACACGACGCGCAGCTGCCGATACGCTTTCCGAACTGAAGGACGACGCGAACGGCAGCCTTTTGCTCGAATGGGTAAGCGATGGCGACGCCTTCGTTCAGGCCGCGGCGTTTCGATCCTTGCGCGCGCTGCGCGTTCCCGGTGCGCTCGCACCCGCGCTCGTCGCTCTGGAACATCCGCAGGCAAGCGTGCGGCGCGAAGCAACCGGTGTGCTCGGCTATCTGCGCAATCCCGGTTCGCTCGGCCCGCTCACACGCGTGGCGATGAACGATCCCGATCCCGAAGTGCGCCGTATCGCGGTCGGTGCGCTCGGCTTCGCGACCGATGTCGACGTGCTGCCGGCACTGGCGCACGCCCTGTCGGACACCTCCTGGCAAGTGCGCGAAGAGGCTGCGGGCACGGCCGGCAAGCTCAAGCTCTCGGGTGCGGTCGAGCAGCTGATCAAGACGATGGGTGACAGCTACTGGCAGGTTC
The DNA here is from genome assembly GCA_044360365.1 of Burkholderiales bacterium. Lineage (GTDB taxonomy): Bacteria > Pseudomonadota > Gammaproteobacteria > Burkholderiales > WYBJ01 > WYBJ01. The sequence goes on from JBIKKL010000501.1 coordinate 1,116, forward strand.
GCGTGCGAGCCGCGCGCAGCCTCGGCCGCCTGAAGGATTCCGCAGCGCTGCCTGTCCTGTTCGCAGCGCTCACGCACGAGATGAGCAACCTGCGCAAGGAAGCTGCCATCGCACTCGGCGAGATCGGCGATCCGAAGGCAATTCCCGCGCTCGAAGAAGCGCTGAAGGATCCGGATCCGGACGTGCGCAAGCTCACGCAACTCGCGCTGAAGCACATCGGTGCGGCAGCCGCACGCAGCTGACGGAGCGCTGGCATGGCTTACATCGTCACCGAATCCTGCGTGAACTGCCGCTACACCGACTGCGTGGAGGTCTGTCCGGTGGACTGCTTCCACGCCGGACCGAACTTCCTCGTGATCGATCCCGACGAGTGCATCGACTGCACGCTGTGCGTGGCCGAGTGTCCGGTCGAGGCGATTTACGAGGCCTCGGAAGTGCCCGAAGGGCAGGAGCACTTCATCGAACTCAACGCGCGTCTCTCGAAATCGTGGCCGGTCATCTCCGAGGCCATGGAGCCTCTGCCCACGGCGGAGGAATGGGCGCAAGTGAAGGAGAAGCGAGCCGAACTCAAGGAAGCCTGAGCAGCGAAGCCGGATCAAGTACGCAGACCGAGTACGCAATCGGTCGCGATCCAAGCGGTGCCGGAGGAGATCAACGGACCTTACGCGGGAGAGTGGGAATGAAGAAGATGCTGCTGACGTACCACCGCAACGCGCTTGCAAAGTTGGCGCAAGCAACCCTGGCCATACTTGTCGCAGGTCTGCTGCCAAGCACCGGCGTGCAGGCGCAGAACGTGATCAAGATCGGCATAGGCACGCAACACACGACGACGAACACGGTCACCGGCGGGATCGTTATCCGACAGCTGAAACTGCTGGAGAAGCATCTGCCCAAGACCGGAAAGTACGCCGGCGTGACCTACGAATTCGACTGGCAGAACGCCACGTCCGGCCCGCCGCTGATCAACGCCATGATGGCGAACCGGCTTCACATCGCAATGATGGGCGACTACCCGCTGCTGGTCGCAGGCGCCACGGGTCAACAGACGAAGAACGAGACGCAGCTCGCCGCAATCATCGCCTACAACCAGTTCGGTGCGGGCAACGGCGTGGTCGTGCACAAAGACTCGCCCTACTACGAGCTCGCAGACCTCAAGGGCAAGAACGTGTCGGTACCCTTCGGTTCGGCAGCGCACGGCATGATGCTGCAGGCGATGCAGACCCGGGGCTGGCCGGAGAACTTCTGGACGCTTGCCAGCCAGAGTCCGGAGGTCGGCACAACCAACCTGCAGGAGAAGCGCATCGACGGCCACGGCAACTTCGTGCCCTTCGCCGAATTGCTGCCCTTCCGCGGCTTCGCCCGCAAGATCTTCGACGGCGCCGAGACCCGCATCCCGACCTTCCACGGCGTGGTTATCCGCAAGGACTTCGGCGAGCAGTATCCCGAGGTCGTCGTCGCCTACATCAAGGCGCTGATGGAGGCCAACGACTGGGTGCGCAAGGATCCCAAGGCGGCGATGGAGAAGATCGAAGAGTGGACCAAGATCGAAAAGGAGGTCGCCTACATCTTCCTCGGACCGAGCGGGATCCATACCCTCGATCCCACGATCAAGCCGAAGTGGATCGAAACAATCGGCATCGCGTATGGTGTACTGCAGAAGATGGGCCGCGTGAAAGAGTTCAACGCTGCCGCCTGGGTGAACGAGCGCTACGTGCAGCAGGCCTACAAGGAACTCGGCCTCGACTACGAAAAGCAGAAGGCCTCTTTCGCAGGCTACGAGATCACCGGTCAGGACACGCTCTGCAATGCGCCGATCAGGCAGCCGCGAGAAGCGGGACAGGTGTGGATCGAAGGTGGCGACATCGTCCCGTTCAGTTCGACGCTGTGCACGCTCGCCGGCGTACGCAAGCTGCAGAGCGAAGGCCGAAAGATCGGGGTCGCCTACGTCTTCGACCGCACGCTCGGCATCCAGCTTTTCGCCGACAAGGCCTTCTATGCGGTCAACACCGCGAATCCGAAGCAACCCTCGATCGTGCCCTTCCTGCTGAAGAAGGATGCCGAGGCCCACGTCGCGAAGAACGGCGGCAAGCTCGCGAGCTACACCGAGGCCCTGGCCGCCGCCAACATCGGACGCTAACGCCATGCGTGCGCTGCTCCAGCAAGAAGTCGATTCGTTGCCCGGCGACAAGGCCTCCAAAGACGGCGACGATCCGGCACGTTCGCGAGCCGCGCACGCGCCATCTGCAATCGCCGCTTCTGCCTCGCCGATGGACGCCGCTGCGACTTCCGCTTCAAAACCGCCGTTCGCGGCGCATCCCACCCGCGCCGCGCTCTGGCTCCAGGCCAACGCCTTGAGCATGGTGCTGTGGGTCATCTCGATCGGCGGCCTGCTGCTCTTCTGGTACCTCGGCACCAAGTACCGCTGGGATTTCTACATGCGGTTCACCAACGTGCCGACGCCGGGGGAAGTCCTGTCGAAAGTCGCGGAGGTGAGCCAAAGCACGCGCTTTCTCACGCACATCGGCATCAGCGTGCGGCGCATCCTGTTCGGTTTTCTCATCGCGGCGGCCATCGGCATACCGCTCGGGCTCATGGTCGGACGCTATCGGGTCGCACGCGATCTGGTGATGCCGATCATCGAAGTGCTGCGTCCGATTCCAGCCATCGCCTGGGTACCGATGGCCATCATGCTCTGGCCGACGAACGAGGTCAGCATCGTGTTCATCACCTTTCTCGGCTCTTTCTTTCCGATCCTGCTCAACACGGTGCATGGGGTGCGCAGTCTCGACGGCGTCCTGATCCGTGCGGCGCGCTGCCTCGGCGCGCACGAGTTGCGGTTGTTCACGAACGTCATGCTGCCGGGCGTG
>JBIKKL010000502.1:0-3979 GCA_044360365.1 Burkholderiales bacterium
GCGCGACCGCCTCGCGGATGCGGCCCGCCGTCACGCTTTCGCAGCGGCAGACGATCACCTCGTCGTCCGGTGCATAGAATGCGGGCCTCGGCATGAACAGTTGATCGATGAACGGGCGGATCGGCAAATGCCGTTCGAGTTCGGCCAGCAGAGACTCCGCGCGCGCGTCTCGCTGACGCACGTCGATCGCACCGAGCGCACGCGCCGCATCGAGTCCCGCAAGGCGTCCCTTCAGCGCCGAGGCTTCAGCGCCCACGATGCCAGCCCCGTCGCCTGCGACCGCATAACCCTCGACACTCGTGTTGCCCCAGACATCGACGAGCGGCGCGAACGCCCGCTGCAGCGGATCCCAACGGTGCTGTGCTTGGATCGAGCGCGTCGCATGAACGCTCGGCACGACGCCGTGATGGACCAGAAGCGTGGTCGCCGGTATCTCCTGCCACGCCCCTCCAGTGCGGAAGCGAACTGCGACGACATGATCGTCACCTCGCGCTTCGATGGCAGCGACGTCCTTCACGACCGGGACGCGCGCCTGCTTCACGAGCTTTTGCAGATCGAGACCGCGATCGAGATACGCGTGATTGCGGATCGCGGATACGGAGTGCCGCAACGCATGCGCGTAATTGATCCGTGGCGTCGTATCGAGCACGCCTTCCAGACGCCCGCCCGCTTCGAGCACCTGCGCGGCGAAGAGCCAGAGGAGCGGGCCGCTGCCGGCGATCCATGTTCCCGATTGCGGCACTCTCTGCGCCGTCTTGTACAAGATCTGCGCGGCGCCGACGGTCATCACGCCGGGCAAGGTCCAGCCGGGAAACGGAATCGGTCGCTCCATCGCACCGGTGGCGAGCAATACGCGCCGCGCGCTGATCACGTCGGCCTGCGCACCGTCGGTGACATAGACTTTGCACGATCCGTCACGCGGGAGATCGAGTTGCCAGACTTGCATCGACGCACGGTGCGCCGCGCCGCTCGCTCGGTACTGAGCGACCAGCTCCCGCCCTCGCTTCCAGTCGGCCCCTGTCACCCCGCCGGCGTCGCTCGCATGCGCGTCGACGTTGCGGTAGATCTGGCCGCCGACACCAGACTGCTCATCGACGACCAGCGTCGAGATCCCTGCGCCGGCCGCGACGGTCGCGGCAGCCATGCCCGCCGGACCTGCGCCCACGACGAGATAATCGACGGCCGCGCTCATCCGAGTTCCCGCGGACCGAGTTGACGCTCGATACGCATTCCGGGTGTCACGCGCACCATGCAGGCCTGGCGCGACGGCATGCCGTCGATCACCATCAGGCACTCGAAACAGACGCCCATCATGCAATAGGGCGCGCGCTTCTCCCCGGTGATCGGAGAAGTGCGCGTGTGTGTGAGGCCGGCCAGCATCGCTGCCGCCGCGGCGCTCTCGTTCGCCCCCACGCTCACGGGCTGGCCGTCCACGTATACGGTCACGGTGTCCATCGGGTTCTCATTGCTCCGACAGCCTGCGACTGTGAAACGGTTCGAGCTTCGGCCCGAGACTGCCGGCATGGATCGCTTCGGCGAGATCGTTGGCATGGACCGCTGCGAGCGTCACGCCCGAATGGCAAGTCGCGAGGAACGCCCCCGGGTAGCGTGCCGATTCTTCGTAGACCGGACACTCGTCCTTCGTCAGCGTGCGCAGACCCGCCCATGTCCGGACGATGCGCGCATGCGCGAGCGCCGGAATCACGCGGATCGCGCGCCGGACCATCTCTGCGCCGGCCTGCGGCGTCGTCGAGGTGTCGTAGCCGACATCCTCGTTCGTCGTCCCGATGAGGAACGTCCCCTCGGCCGTCTGACGTACCCCGTTCGCAGGCAGCAATCCGATCGGTGCCATACGCTCCGTCACCAGAATCTGGCCGCGCTCGGCGAGCACTTCGACATCGAAACCCAGGCTGTGCTCGAGCGCATTGATGCCATGGCCCGCGGCCAGGATCACCTTCGGCGTCGAAATCGTGCCGACCGCGGTACGAACCACGAAGCGCCCGCCGTCCGGTCGCACGTCGATCACCGCCGAGGAGGGCCGATACGTGGCGCCGGCCCGGGTCATCGCGGCATGCAGTGCATGCAGGAGATTCAGCGGGCTCACGTGCCCGTCATGGGGACCGTAGGAGGCCCCGAGCACATCCGGACCGAACTGCACTCTCGGCATGAGGCGAACGAGTTCGCTGCGATCGATCATGCGTGCTTCGTAGGGATCCTGCTCGGCCTGCGCCTGCATGCGCGCCACGGTTTCGCTGCGCATCTCGTACTCGGCTTCGCCGAGGCAGTAGGACAGCCCGCCGGATTTCTCGTAATGCGTGTCGATGCCCGTATAGTCCTTCAGCTCCTGCGTGAAGTCGGGCCAGATATCGGCCGAACGGCGCGTCCAGAACCCGTAGGCCGGCATGCCGTCTCCTTTGCCCAGGAGCCAGACCAGCCCGAAGTTCACCCGCGACGTTCGAATCGCGACATCGCCTTCATCGAGCACGAGGGGCTTCGCCCCGCGTTTGGCAAGCCCATAGGCAATGGCCGACCCGACCACGCCGCCACCGATCACCACGCATTCCGCGGTCTCGCTCATTGCTCGCGCACTACTCAGGGAGTCGAACGGTTCGATCCGAAGCCACACGCCTCGCAGGGCGATGGTAGCGCGAAACCGGGCATCCGCAGTGCGTCGCAACACGCCATCGCTTGCGAATGGGTACAATTCCTTCATGAATGCACCCGACGTCCCGCTGCACCTGCCCGCTCCGCCCCACCCGAATCTCGGCGTTGAAGCACCCGAGGCCACGCCCCGGCTGCGCGAGATTCCGTACAACTACACCTCGTTCTCCGACCGCGAGATCGTGATTCGCCTGCTCGGCCCCGAGGGTTGGGATCTGATCACCGCGTTGCGCGCCCGCCGACGCACCGGTCGTTCGGCGAAGATGCTCTACGAAGTGCTCGGCGACATCTGGGTGGTCACGCGCAATCCCTACCTGCAGGACGATCTGTTGGCGCATCCGAAGCGCCGCGCCGCGCTCGTGGAAGCCATGCGCGAGCGGCTCAACGCCATCGACCAGCGCCGCCAGGAGGATCCTTCCGTTGCGGCGCTGCTGCGACACGCTCACGGCGCAGTCGATGCGTTCGATCGGGAACTCAACGAAACGCAGACGTTGCGACGTCGCGTCGAGCGACGGCTTGCCCGCGTCACCCGCAAGGACAACGTCCAGTTCGACGGTCTGGCACGCGTCTCACATGTCACCGACGCCACCGACTGGCGGGTGGAGTATCCGTTCGTCGTGGTGCATCCCGACACCGAAGCGGAAGTGCGCGCCGTCGTCGAGGCCTGTATCGAGCTCGGTCTGACCATCATTCCGCGCGGCGGCGGCACTGGATACACGGGCGGTGCAGTCCCGCTGACCAAGCGCTCAGCCGTGATCAATACCGAAAAGCTGGATGCCATTGCCTCCGTAGAGGTCTCCGAGCTGCCCGGATCGGGTCGGGCGCCGACGGTCGTATGCGGCGCAGGCGCCGTGACCCGGCGGGTCATGGAAGTCGCCGAAGGCAGCGGCCTCGTTTTCGCGTGCGACCCGACTTCGGCCGACGCCTCCTGCATCGGCGGCAACATTGCGATGAACGCCGGCGGCAAGAAGGCAGTCCTTTGGGGCACAGCCCTCGACATCCTCGTCTCCTGGCGCATGGTGACACCCGACGCGCAGTGGCTCGAAGTCGAACGGCTCGATCACAACCTCGGCAAGATCCACGACCTGCCCTGCGCGCGCTTTCGCCTCACCCGCTACCGACCGGACGGCAGGACGCCCGTCGGCGAACCCGAGATCCTGGAAATCGCCGGCCATGTGTTTCGCAAGCCCGGCCTGGGCAAGGACGTCACGGACAAGTTCCTCGGCGGCTTGCCCGGCGTCCAGAAGGAGGGCTGCGACGGCATCATCACGAGCGCCCGCTTCCTGCTCCATCGCATGCCGAAGCACGTGCGTACCGT
>JBIKKL010000503.1:0-3976 GCA_044360365.1 Burkholderiales bacterium
CGCTACGAGGTGACCGTCAAGCTCGCCGACGGCAGCGAGTTCGAGCACAAGGGGCGCCTGGATTTCAGCGACGCGCGCGTCAATCCTTCGACCGGCACCACGGACACCCGGGCCGAACTGCCCAACCCTCGCGGTCGCCTGAAGCCGGGGCAGTTCGTGCGCGTCCACTTGAGCGGAGCCGTGCGTCCGAACGCCATACTCGTCCCGCAGAAGGCCGTGCTCGAAGGTCCGCAAGGGAAGTTCGTCTATGTCGTCAATGCAGAAAGCAAGATCGAGATACGCCCGGTGACCGTCGGCGACTGGCGCGGCGAGAACTGGGTGATCCAGGCCGGACTCAAGGGCGGTGAGCGGGTCGTGGTCGATGGCCTCCTCAAACTCGGGCCCGGAGCACAAGTGCGCATTGCGGCACCTCAGTCGGCCGGCGCGCCTGCCTCCAAGGCCCCCGCCACCGAGCAGAAGAAGTAATCCGATGCTGTCGCGCTTTTTCATCGACCGGCCGATCTTCGCCGCCGTACTTTCGATCTTCATCGTGCTGGCAGGCCTCGCCGCGATGCGCGTACTGCCCATCGCACAGTATCCGGAGATTGCGCCTCCTGTCGTGACGGTGACGGCCACGTACCCTGGCGCTTCGGCGGAAGTGCTGGAAAAGACAGTGGCCGCACCGCTGGAAAACCAGATCAACGGCGTCGAACGCATGCTCTACATGAGTTCGAGTTCGGCCGCGAACGGCGTCGTGCAGATCCAGGTCACGTTCGACATCGGTACGGATGTCGATCAGGCGGCCGTGGCGGTCAACAACCGGGTGCGACAGGCCGAACCGAGGCTGCCACTCGAAGTGCGCCGCCTGGGCGTCAATGTCGAAAAGGGCTCCTCGTCGTTCCTGCAGGTGCTCGCGTTCTATTCGCCCAACGGCCGCTTCGACGATCTCTACACGAGCAATTTCGTCACGCTCAACGTGCTCGATGCGCTCAAGCGCATCCAGGGAACGACGAACGTCCAGATCTTCGGCGCGAAGGACTACGCGATGCGGATATGGGTGCGTCCGGATCGCCTCGCCCAGCTGAAGCTCACCAACATCGATCTCATCGCCGCGCTCAACGAACAAAATGCCCAGTTCGCCACCGGCAAGATCGGTGCGAGCCCGACGAGCGGGCCGCAGGAACTCGTCTACACCGTCACGACCAAGGGGCGACTCAGCGAGCCGCGCGAATTCGAAGAGATCATCATCCGGGCCAATCCGGACGGCTCGACCTTGCGGCTGAAGGATGTCGCACGCGTGGAGCTGGCATCGAAGGACTACGAGTTCATCGGGCGCATCAACGGCAATCCGGCGACGCTGGTCGGTATCTTTCTGTCTCCCGGCGCAAACGCGCTGGAGGTCGCAGAGAACGTCCGCTCGACGATGCAGGAGTTGTCCAAGCGATTCCCCGCGGGATTCGAGTACTCCATCCCTTACGACACCACGCGCTTCGTCGAGGTCTCGATTCGAGAAGTGCTGAAGACCCTCGGCGAGGCCATGATCCTCGTGTTTCTCGTGTTGTATCTCTTCCTCCAGTCCTGGCGCGCAACGCTGATTCCCATCGCGGCCGTTCCGGTGTCGCTGATCGGCACCTTTGCCGGATTGCATCTGCTCGGCTACTCGATCAACACGCTGACCTTGTTCGGCATGGTGCTGTCGATCGGCATCGTGGTCGACGACGCCATCGTCGTGCTCGAGAACGTCGAGCGGATCATGGCGGAAGAAAAGCTTTCGGTACGCGAAGCCGCCATCAAGGCGATGCATGAAGTCACCGGCCCCATCATCGCCATCGTGCTTGCACTGACCGCCGTGTTCGTCCCGATTGCCTTCCTCGGCGGACTCACAGGCGAACTGTATCGACAGTTCGCCGTGACGATCTCCATCGCCGTGGTGATCTCGGGCCTGGTCGCGCTGACGCTGACCCCATCGTTGTGCGTGGCTCTGCTCAAGCACGGCAGCGGGGAACCCAACGCATTCTTTCGCGCATACAACCGGTGGTTCACTCGGGTCACGAATCGCTATGCGAACGGCGTCGCGTTCATGGTCCGTCGCGGCAGCATCGGCGTGATCCTTTTCGTCGGCATGGTCGCGATCACCGCCTGGCTCTGGCGCATGACGCCGGGCAGTCTGGTGCCGGACGAAGATCAGGGCTTCTACATCTCGGCCGTCATCCTGCCCGACGGAGCAACGCTGGAACGCACGGACAAGGTCGTCTCCGAGGTGCTGAAGATCATCAAGTCGAATCCAGCCAATCAGGATGTGGTTGCCTTCACCGGTTTCGACTTCATCGGCGGCGGATTCCGCAACAATGCCGCCACCATCTTCGTGACGCAGAAGCACTGGGACGAACGCACCACGAAGACGCAGGAACTCGTCGGCGAACTCTTCATGAAAACGGGCCACATCAAGGAAGCGCTCGTGCTCGCGTTCAACCCGCCGCCGATCTTCGGCCTGGGCACGGCCGGCGGCTTCGAGTTCTACATTCAGAATCGCGGCGAAGGCGGATCGGAGCGGTTGGCACAAGTCATGGGGCAGTTCCTGGCGAAGGCGAATACGGATCCCATGCTGGCAGGCGTCCAGACGCTCTGGCGAGCAACGGTGCCGCAACTCTATGTGGATCTCGACCGCACGGCGGCGAAGGCGCGCAACGTGCCGATCGACGATCTCTACAACACCCTCGCCGCGACGCTCGGCAGTTACTACGTCAACGACTTCAACCGCTTCGGCCGCACATGGCAGGTAGTGATGTCCGCCGAGCCGGCATACCGCATGCGACCGGACGCGATCAAAGACGTCTATCTGCGCTCGACCACGGGCGAGATGGTGCCGCTCAGCGCACTTGCCTCGATCAAGTTCGTCGCGGGCCCCGACGCACTGGACCGATTCAACAACCTGCCGGCGGTCAAGCTGCTTGGCCAGGGCGCCCCCGGCGTCAGTTCGGGACAAGCGATCGAAGCTGTGGAACGCATCGCCAACGAGGTGCTCCCCGCGGATTTCAGCTATGACTGGAGCGGTGCGTCGTTTCAGGAGAAGCGTTCGAGCGGTACATCGACGCTTGCGCTCGGGCTCGGTGCGTTCATGGTCTTCCTGATTCTGGCAGCCCAGTACGAAAAGTGGTCGCTGCCGCTTTCGGTGCTGCTCGCGATGCCGTTCGGCACGTTCGGTGCAATCGCCGCCGTCTGGCTGCGCAACATGACCAACGACGTATACTTCCAGATCGGTTTGGTCACGCTGCTTGGCCTGGCTGCGAAGAACGCGATCCTGATCGTGGAATACGCCGTACTCAAGCGCGAAGATGGCATGTCGGCCGCCGCGGCGGCTGTCGAAGCAGCACGACTGAGGTTCCGTCCGATTCTCATGACTTCGCTTGCGTTCATCCTGGGCGTGCTGCCATTGGCGATCAGTACGGGCGCAGGCGCCGGGGCGCGGCATTCGGTCGGGACGGGCGTCATGGGCGGCATGCTCGCCGCGACATTCCTCGCTATTTTCTTCGTGCCGATGTTCTACCACATGCTCACGGACCGTCGATTGAGCGAGCGCCGCTCGACCGCGGAACTGAAGGCAGAGATCGAGCACGTGCGTGAACTCGCCAAAAAACCTGCAGAGCACCCCCATGTCACGCCGCCCGCGCATTAAGGTCGTTTGCACTGCTGTACTAGGCGCAGCTACGGTCGTACTCGCCGGGTGCATGCCGCAGACAAGCGCGCCTGTGCGGCCCGCTCTGGAGATGCCTGCCCAATGGCGCGGCATGCCGGTCGAAGGTCGGCCGATCGAAGTGACGAACTGGTGGACGACGTTCGCCGACGAGTCGCTCGATCGCCTGGTCGACGAAGCGGTCACCCACAACACCGACATCGCCTCGGCCGTCGCTCGCATCGACGAAGCCCGCGCTCTGCTCGAGCAGTCCGAGGCTGCGCGCAAGCCGGTCATCGACGGCGGCTTTCGGGCCGACCGCGC
>JBIKKL010000505.1:0-3963 GCA_044360365.1 Burkholderiales bacterium
ATCGACCGTGACCGACGAACTGATTCGACTCACCGCCAGCGAAGCCGTCCGCCGACTCAGGCGCAGGGAGATCTCGCCGCTCGATCTGCTCGATGCCCTGGAGAAGCGCATCGCAGCGGTCGACGGTGCGGTCAACGCGCTCCCCACCCTGTGCTTCGACCGCGCCCGGGATCGGGCGAAAGCCTTGATGAATTCAGGCCCGGCCGTCGACGAGCCGGGTGCGCTGGCCGGCCTGCCCGTACCGATCAAGGATCTCGTCGATGTCGGCGGTGTACGCACGACGTACGGCTCGCCGATCTTCAAGGACCACGTGCCTGCGTCATCCCATCCCCTGGTGGAGCGGATCGAGCGCAAGGGCGGCATCGTCTACGCCAAATCGAACACGCCCGAGTTCGGTGCAGGCAGCAACACCTTCAACGAAGTCTTCGGTCGCACGCGCAACCCCTGGAACACGTCGCTGACATGCGGCGGCTCGACCGGCGGCGGCGCCGTCGCCGTCGCGACCGGCATGGCGTGGGTCGCTCACGGCTCCGATCACGGCGGCTCGCTGCGTGGCCCGGCCACCTTGTGTTCGGTGGTCGGCATCCGGCCTTCACCGGGGCGCGTGACGCGCGGGACGTCGAACAACCTGTTTTCGCCGCTGTCCGTACAAGGCCCGATGGCCCGCAACGTGCCGGACCTCGCCCTCATCCTGGACACGATGGCGGGCTATTGTCCGCTCGATCCGATGACCTTCGATGCGCCTGCCAGATCGTTCGCAGAAGCGGTGGCCGCACCGCCTCGCAAACTGCGCATCGCGTTCACGACCGACTACGGCGGCCGCGTCCCCGTCGAACGGGAAACCCAGTCGATCTGTGCCGAAGCCGTGCGCAAGTTCGAACAAGCCGGCTGCATCGTGGACGAGGCCTACCCGGAGCTGGGCCCGGTCGAAGACATCTTTCTCGCCCTGCGCTCGCAGCACTTCGTCGTCGAGCGCGAGCTGCAGCTGCAGACCCATCGCGATCTCATCAAACCCGACATCGTGTGGAATACCGAGCAGGGTTTGACCGGCACGCCGAGCCGGCTCGCCTGGGCCGATCGCGAACGCGCCGCGCTCTATCGCCGCTTCGCCGCCTTCTTCCAGCAGTGGGACGTACTGGTGACGCCCGGCTCGTCCACGCCCGCCTGGGATGTCACGCAGCGCACCCGCAACGAGGTCGATGGCGTGAAGCTGCCTAACTACATGTCCGGCAGCGTGATCACTTCGGCGATCACGCTCACGTCCTGCCCGGCGGTGTCGGTGCCTTGCGGCTTCGATCGTCATGGCCGTCCGATCGGACTGCAGATCGTCGCGCCCGCGAGACAGGAAGGCACGGCTCTCTTTGCAGCAGCCCTGTACGAAAAAGTCAGCGGGCTCGACAAGCTCCTGCCCATCGATCCGCGCGCCGGCACGGTACCTGAGTAGGGATCACCCCTTCGGGAAGCGGCGGCCAGTCCGTTCGCGAAGTGCTCATGCATGAGCCGCGACGATGCTTTCGCATGGATAATCATGCCTGACGACGCGCCGGCGGCAAGAGGAGCCTGTTTCGAACCTGCCCCACGCCGGCGTACTGCGAAGGACGCGCAATGGATACCCCCAAGGGCAAGCCCGAGTTCACTCAAGCCACGCTGGATCAGTGGATCCAGGCCGCAAGGAAGTCCGCACCGGGCGGCGACCTGACCCAGCTCGACTGGACCACGCCCGAAGGAATCGTGGTCAAGCCGCTGTACACGGCTGCCGACCTGGCAGGACTGCCCCACGCCGATACCCTGCCCGGCTTCGAGCCTTTCCTTCGCGGTCCACAGGCCACGATGTATGCCGTGCGCCCCTGGACCATACGCCAATACGCAGGCTTCTCCACGGCCGAGGACAGCAATGCGTTCTTCCGCCAGTCCCTCGCTGCGGGCGGTCAGGGCGTGAGCGTGGCGTTCGATCTCGCGACGCACCGCGGCTACGACAGCGACCACCCGCGGGTCGTCGGCGACGTCGGCAAGGCAGGTGTCGCGATCGACACCGTCGAAGACATGAAGATCCTCTTCGACGCCATCCCGCTCGACAAGGTGAGCGTCAGCATGACGATGAACGGCGCCGTGCTGCCGGTGCTCGCAAGCTTCATCGTCGCAGGCGTTGAACAGGGCGTCGACCAGGCCAAGCTCACCGGGACCATCCAGAACGACATCCTGAAGGAGTTCATGGTCCGCAACACGTACATCTATCCGCCCGAGCCGAGCATGCGGATCGTCGCCGACATCATCGAGTACACGGCCAGGCACATGCCGCGCTTCAACTCTATCAGCATCAGCGGTTATCACATGCAGGAAGCCGGCGCGCATCAGGCGCTCGAACTCGCCTTTACGCTCGCCGACGGCAAGGAATACGTGAAAACCGCGCTCGAGCGCGGTCTCGATGTCGACAACTTCGCGGGCCGGTTGAGCTTCTTCTGGGCCGTGGGCATGAATTTCTATCTCGAGATCGCCAAGATGCGTGCCGCGCGCCTGCTGTGGACTCGAATCATGAAGGGGTTCGGCGCGAAACACCCGAAGAGCCTCATGCTGCGCACGCACTCGCAGACGAGCGGCTGGAGCCTCACCGAACAGGACCCCTACAACAACATCGTCCGCACGACGATCGAGGCGATGGCAGCCGTCTTCGGCGGCACGCAGAGTCTGCATACGAACAGCTTCGACGAAGCGATCGCGCTGCCCACCGACTTCAGCGCAAGCATCGCCCGCAGCACCCAGATCATCATCCAGGAAGAAACGCACATCACCAGCGTGATCGATCCCTGGGCCGGCAGCTACATGATGGAAAGCCTCACGCAGGCGATGGCGGACAAGGCGTGGGCCATCATCCAGGAGGTCGATGCGCAAGGCGGCATGACGCGAGCCGTATCCAGCGGGTGGGCCAAGCTCAAGATCGAGGCGAGCGCCGCGGAAAAGCAGGCACGCATCGACAGCGGCAAGGACGTCATCGTCGGCGTGAACAAGTACCAGCCGCAAAAGCAGGCGCCGATCGAAATCCGGGACGTGGACAACATCAAGGTCCGCGAAGGCCAGATCGCGCGTCTTGCCCGGATTAGGGCGAAACGCGACACTGCACGCGTCGAGTCCACATTGAATGCGCTCACCGATGCCGCGCGCAACGGCACAGGCAATCTGCTGGGGCTCGCCATCGACGCCATACGCGCCCGCGCCACGGTGGGCGAAGTCAGTGATGCCCTCGAAAAGATCTACGGGCGCCATCGCGCCGACATCCAGAAGGTGACCGGTGTGTATGCAGCGGCTTACGACTCTCCCGAGGGCTGGGCAAAGCTCAAGGATGAGATCGCCGGCTTCGCCGCCGCGCATGGCCGCAGGCCCCGTGTGATGATCGCCAAAGTGGGGCAGGACGGCCACGACCGCGGCGCGAAGGTGGTGGCCACCGCCTTCGCGGACCTGGGCTTCGACGTCGACATCGGCCCGCTCTTCCAGACCCCCGAGGAGTGCGCACGACAGGCGATCGAGAACGACGTGCACGCGCTCGGCGTGAGCACGCTGGCCGCCGGGCACAAGACGCTCGTGCCTGCCGTCATCGCCGCGCTGAAGGCACAGGGTGCGGACGACATCATCGTCTTCGTCGGCGGCGTCGTCCCGCAGCAGGACTACGGCTTCCTCTACGAAGCCGGCGTCAAGGGCATCTACGGCCCCGGGACGCCGATTCCCGTCAGCGCCAAGGACGTGCTCGAACACATCAGGGCCGCGCAGGTTTGACGCCGATGGCCTTGGCACGCGCGGCAACGCCCGGATTGCCCCCTCAGGATGAGTCGCTGCTCGCGGCCGTGACCGGTGCACCCGGGCCGCTCCAGCGCAGAGGCATGGCCAAGACCATCACGTTGCTGGAAAGCACGCGCGCGGATCATCGCCTTCGTGCCGATGCGCTCCTGAACGCAATGCTGCCCCATACCG
>JBIKKL010000760.1:0-2611 GCA_044360365.1 Burkholderiales bacterium
TTCGACGACGATGCGGTGATGGCATCGCTTCGCGCCGCATTCACGACCGAGCACGCACTTCAGTGTGGTTACTGCACACCCGGCATGCTCGTGACTGCGCGCGATATCGTGCTCCGGATTCCCGATGCGGACGAGGCCATCGTGCGCAAGGAGCTTGCCGGCAACCTTTGTCGCTGCACGGGGTATGCCGGGATCGTCCGCGCGATCCTGCGGGTTATGGAAGCGAGGCGCGTGTGAAACTTGAACTGGGGTTCGATCTGCCATTCGAGCGCCCGACGGTATGGCCGGCATTCGGCGATGTTGGCCTGCTCGTATCGTGCATGCCGGGCGCAACCTTGCGCAGCGGAGTGGGCGAGCGTCCGCTCCGGTTCGACTTCGCAGTCAAGCTCGGTCCGATCGGTGCCAAGTTCTCCGGCGAAGGGGATCTGATCTACGGCGATTTCGAAGGCGTGCTCAGCGGGACGGGCACGGATCGCAGTACGGCGTCGCGGGTAAAGGGCCAAGCCCAGTTTCGTCTGCATGAAGTCGAAGGCGCAACGCGCGTGAACATCGAAGTCGACTTCGCGTTGGGCGGCGTGTTGGCCCAGTTCGGCCGCGGCGGGATCATCAAGGAAGTGGCGGCCGGGATCGTGAGGCAGTTCGCCGACAATCTGCGTCATCGGCTCGAAGGCGGTACTGCAGATGCGACACCTGCACGCGAATCCGATGCATTGGACGCTGGGAAGCTCATGTGGGGCGTCGTGCGTAACCGGTTTGCGACGAAGGATCGCACGGACGATGGCGGCGCCGCCTGACGACGGATTACGCGCGTTATGCGCCGTGCGGCCGGTGCTGCACCGGATCGAGCGCGCCCGGGATGTCGTCTCGCTGCCCGGTCGCTGGCTGTTGCATGCCGGACCGCCGTTCGCGGCGCACGCAAGCCTGCCGCCACCGGTGCTTGCTTCGGCGATCATGGCGGCGCGTTACGAAGGGTGGGCGGCGACCGACGAAGCGGCCGAACAGCTGATCGCGGCGGGTGAGGTGCGATTGTCTCCGGCGCAATCGGTCGACGGCGTCACGCCCCTTGCCGCAATGGTCTCGCCATCGACCGCTGTCGCAATCGTTGAGGACGCAAACCATGTCGGTCGTCCGGCGTTCGCCCCCTTCGGTACGACGGGCGGTGCCGATCTTCGTTTCGGTACCCGGGATGCTACGGTCCTGGATCGCCTGCGTCGGCGCGATCAGGTGGAGGCGGCGATACTGGCATCCGCGCTGGAGCAGCCCATCGATCTCCTGGCACTCATGCGCTCGGCGCTTGGGTTGGGGGACGATCTGCACAATCGAACCAATGCAGCGACGCAGCTTCTCGCGGCCGAGTTGAAGGGACGATCGAACGATGCGTCCGGCGCAGGAGAGACGCATGCGTTCCTTCGCGCATTGGAAGCCACGCCGCTCTATTTTCTGACGATTGCGATGGCGGCGGCCAAGCGCATGCTCATGGCGGCGGAGGGATGCGCACCCGAATCGCTGGTCGCTGCCTTGGGCGGGAATGGGCACGTCTTCGGGATGCAGCTCGCGAAGCGTCCCGGCCACTGGTTCATTGGATCGTCTACCGCTCCCCGGGGCCCTCGCTTCCCCCAGGTCGGTCCGGAGGTGCCCGTGCTCAACGCGATCGGCGACAGCGCCGTGATCGATGCGCTGGGTTTGGGCGGGCACGTGCTCGCGCATGCGCCCGAGTCACGCGCTGCACTCGCGGGATTTTTGCCGGAGGATTTCGGGGATCTCTCCTTGCGATTGATGTCGATCGAGCATCCCTTCTTCGAAGTTCATCGACTTCGAATGGGGCTCGATGCGCAGCGCGTGGTCGACAACGATGTGCCACCTATCGTGACCCTCGCGATGATCGATGCGATGGGAAAGCGCGGATTGTTGGGGCGGGGCATCTTCCGCCCATCCCTCGCCTTGTTTCGGTCGGCGCTGCAGTCGATCGAGCAGACGGTGTGAGGGGGGTGGCACGGTGGCGCGGACGTTTTGCGCTACGACGGAGACCTCCTGGAACTGAGCGTCCGCTCGAATCCTCAAGCACGTCGCCGAATACTTTCACGCGCTCGCAGAAAGCGCACGCCTGCTCGTCATCAATCTTCTTCGGCACGGGGAGTATCCGCGAGCGAATGGGAGAAAAGTGCGAGTGTTCGGTGGCGAACATCCTGGGCCATTCTGAGACATCGGTCAGCACCGGCTGGGCGCGTGCGAAGCACGAGCAGTGAGTGCGTACAGAGCATCGCCAATGACTCGTTGTTCGACTGCGTTTGCGGCTGCGACGCAAAGCTGATGGAGCGAAGTGTGACGATGGCATA
The DNA here is from genome assembly GCA_044360365.1 of Burkholderiales bacterium. GTDB lineage: Bacteria > Pseudomonadota > Gammaproteobacteria > Burkholderiales > WYBJ01 > WYBJ01. The sequence goes on from JBIKKL010000760.1 coordinate 2,337, forward strand.
GCGCTTAACGGAGAAGTGCGTTCAGTCGAGCTCGAGCGCGTGGCAGGTTAGCGGTTGATGTTGAAGAAGATTCTCTTCGTAATCCTAAGTTGCGCGTGGGTTCTTCGGATGTTCCAAGAGATGCCAATTGCATACTTCGGTTCCGTTCAATGCATCTGGATGCTGCTCATTCCAGTCGGGTAACGAATGGTTGCGAAGAATCGACGACGTCGAGGCCTTGGGGCACTTGGTTTGCGTCCAGCGCCCTGATTCCGGGGGGGGGGGGCATGACTACC
>JBIKKL010000084.1:0-11498 GCA_044360365.1 Burkholderiales bacterium
CGTGGCCGAGCGCGCAAGCCAGCCGCTCGAGCATGGCAGGCCAGCGCTTTCCGCCCGTGACGATCGAGAAGCGCTCGGCCTGCGCCGCTGCAAGTCGCATCGATGCCTCTGCCATGCCCACGACGGGAACGGGCGACAGTTCGCGCAATGCGAACAATCCCGGATCCCCGAAGCAGGCGACGAGCACCGCATCGCAATCGCCCGCATTGCGTGCGAACGCATCGACGGCAGCATGCCCCGCGATGACGTTGGCGGCTTCGGTGGCGATGTAGGCTGCACCGAAGCGGCCCGTCACAGGGCGCAGCACGACATCTTCGGGCATCGCGGCGCGCAGGTGCTTCACCACGAGCTCGGTGATTGCAGCGGACGTGTTCGCGTTGATGACGAGTACGGTCGGCACGTGAAGTTGAACTACACCGCGGGCGCAGTCGCAGCTGCGCCGACCAGGATGCACCGGGCGGTGTGATCGCCGGCCGCAACCCGCATCGGCGGCACAGACGCCAGACACTCGGCTGCGGCATGCCGACAACGCGGCGCGAAACTGCATCCGCCCGGCAACGCTGCGAGGTCGGGGGGCGAACCGGGGATCGCTTCGACGCGTGTTCCGCGCATCTCTCCGCGCACGATCGACGAGAGCAAGCCGCGCGTGTACGGATGACTCGGCGATTCGATCACATCCACGGCCGTGCCGACTTCCACCAGGCGGCCGGCATACATCACCCCGAGTCGATCCGAGACTTCCGCCGCCACGCCGACATCGTGGGTCACGAAGATCACCGCCATGCCGAACTCCTGCTGCAGCTCGCGCAGGAGCAGCAGGATCTGGATCTGCACCGTGGCATCGAGCGCCGTGGTCGGCTCGTCGGCGAGCAGCAGCTTCGGCCGGCACGCCAACGCGAGCGCAATCATGGCTCGTTGCCGCATGCCGCCGGACATCTCGTGCGGATAGGCATCGAGCCGGCGTGCGGGGGACGGGATACGCACCCGATCGAGCATCTCAAGGGCACGTGCACGGGCCGCCCGGTCGTCCGCGCCGGTGTGGCGCTTCACCGACTCGGCGATCTGCTGCCCGATCGTGAACACGGGATCGAACGCGAGCATCGGCTCCTGGAAGATCATCGAGGTCACGGCGCCGCGGTAGTCGTCGAGTGCCCGACCTCGCATCGTCAGCACGTCGCAACCGTCGATGCGCACGGAGCCGCCGATGCTCGTGCGATGCTCGGGCAGCAGCCGCAGGAGTGCCCGCAGCGTCACGCTCTTGCCGGAACCGGATTCGCCCAGCACGCCCATGACCTCGCCTGCCGCAAGATCGAAGGAGACGCCATTGACCGCGGCGATCGATTGCCCGCCGCGCGCGAATGTCACGGTGAGATCGCGCACTTCGACCAGCGGTGCCGACGGTGCGGATGCGTTCATGCCGTCGTCGCCTCGGCGCTGCGACTATGACCCCCGCGCGGCTGCGCCATCAGGCAGGCGACGCGATGCGATTCGCCTGCCGCGTAGATCTGTATGTCGCCGCGACCGCACGCCTCTTCCGCGTGATCGCAGCGTGCCTTGAAGCGGCAGCCGGGTGGCGGATCGATCGGATTCGGCGGATCGCCCGCAAGCGGCGCCTGGGTGGTCCGGCGACGCGGATTCATCGAGGGCATCGCCGATAGCAGTGCACGGGTGTAGGGATGACGCGCATGATCATAGATCGATTCCACTGGACCGATCTCCGCGATCTTGCCCAGGTACATCACCATGACGCGGTCGCTCATGTAGCGCACCACATTGAGATCGTGCGAGATGAAGACGTAGGTGAGCCCCATCTCGGCCTTCAGATCGAGCAGCAGGTTGAGCACCTGCGCTTCGACGGACTTGTCGAGGGCGGAGACCGCTTCGTCGAGGATCACCACGCGCGGCTTAAGCGCGAGTGCCCGGGCGATGTTCACGCGCTGACGCTGCCCGCCCGACAACTCGTGCGGATAGCGCCCGGCGAAGCGATCGGGCTCCAGACCCACGCGAGCGAGCAGGCTGCGGGCGCGATCGGTCGCCTCGCGCTGCGATACGCCATGGACTCTCGGACCGAACGCGATCGAGGCCTCCACGGTCAACCGCGGATTGAGCGAGGCGAACGAATCCTGGAACACCATCTGCACCTGCCGGCGAGCATCGGTAAGCGAGACGCCGTTGGTGACGCCGATCGGTCTTCCGTCGAGCAGGATGGTGCCGGCATCGGGTTCGAGCAGATGCACGAGGAGCCGCGCCGTCGTCGACTTGCCGCAGCCCGACTCGCCGACCACGCCGAGCGTCTCGCCCGAGGCAATCGCGAACGACACCTCGTCGACGGCGTGCACCCAACTGCGAGCCCGGCCGAGCATGCCGGTCTTCACCGCAAATCGCTTCACCAGCTCGCGTGCTTCGAGGATGGGCGTGGCCGTCATCGTGTCACGTCCATCGCTTGGCGCAATCCGTCGGAGAGCAGATTGCAGCAGATCGATACCGCAAAGATCATCGCACCGGGCAACGCGGCCACCCAGGGGCTCGTGTAGATCGCCGCGCGCAGCGTGTTGAGCATGAGGCCCCATTCGGCAAGCGGCGGCTTCACGCCGAGCCCGAGGAAGGACAAGCCCGAAGCGAGGATGAGGCTCACCGACACGAGGCCCGTGGCATAGACGAAGATCGGGCCGACGACGTTCGGCAACACGTGCAGACGGATGATCACCGTGCTGCCTGCGCCGCTCGCGCGCGCCGCTTCGACGTAGTCGAGCGATCGCACCTGGGTCGTGACCGACTCGGCCACGCGCACGATCGGGGGAATGAACACGATGGTGAGCGATACCAGCGCATTCACGATGCCGGCCCCCAGCGCACCGGAGATCGCGATGGCTAGCAGCACGGAAGGGAACGCATAGAAGACATCGACCGTGCGCATGATCGCGGTATTGGCACGGCCGCCGACGAAGCCGGCCGTGATGCCGAGGAGGCTCCCGATGAGGAACGCGAACACCACCGGCCCGATGCCCATCACGAGCGACAGCCGCCCGCCGTACATGAGGCGCGTCAGCATGTCGCGGCCCAGTTCGTCGGTACCCAGCAGGTGCCCCTCCGTGCCGATCGGCTTGAGACGCTTCAGGATGCTGGAGGCCGACGGATCGTAGGGCGCGACCCAGGGTGCGAAGATCGCGACCAGCACGATGGCCGCGAGCAGCAAGGCACAGGTCATCGCGACCTTGTCGCGCAGCAGGCGCCCGAAGACCGAGCGCCAGTAGCCCCGAGCCGCCTGGGCCGGGAGAACGACAGGCATCGTGGCCGTCATGTTCATGCGCGCTTGATCCTGGGATCGATCAGGGTCTGCAGCAGATCCACGATCAGGTTGAGCGCCACGAAGAAAAGCGCGAGAAAGAGGATCGTCCCCTGCAGCAGCGGAACGTCGCGCTGGAAGATCGCCGTATTGAGCAGGAAGCCCGTCCCGGGCCAGGAGAACACGGTCTCGACGAGGATGGAGCCGCCGAGGAGATAGCCGAGTTGTACGCCCATGACGGCGAGCGTGGTCGGGCCGGCGTTCTTCACGACATGATGAAAGATGCCACGGTCGGTCATGCCCTTGCCGCGCAGCGCGGCCACGAATTCGCGCGCGAGGATGTCAGCTACGAGCGCACGCACGGTACGAGTGATGATGCCCGTAGGAATCACCGAGAGCGTGATCGCGGGCAGGATCACGAAGCGCAGATGCTCCCAGTCCCAGGCCCACTGGCTCGATCCGTCCGCGCCCATGCCGACGGCGGGCAGCACGTTCAGCACCACCGAGAAGACGATGACGAGCACCATGCCGAGCCAGTAGTGCGGCACGGACACCCCGGCCACGGCGATGGCCGTGACTGCCTTGTCGATCCACGTGCCCTGAAAGTAACCGGCGACCGTGCCGAACAGGAGGCCCAGCGAAAAGCCGATTGCGCACGCAAAAAACGCAAGCACGAAGGTGTTCGAGATTGCGCGCCCGATCTCGGTGGCCACGGGGCGTCCGGTGGCGATCGATGTGCCGAGGTCGCCCTGCACCGCCCGGCCGACCCAGCGTGCGAATTGCACCGGCACCGGCTTGTCGAAACCATAGTCGGCCTTGAGCTTGTCGACCATCTCTGTCGATGCGTCTGCAGGCAGCACCGCAGAAAGCGGATCACCCGGCGCGAGAAACACGAGCGAGAAGCACACCGCACTGACCGCAAGCGCGATCGGCACGACGTACAGCAGGCGCTTGATCAGATAAAGCAGCACGCGGTGCTCGCTCCATGAGCCGACGATGAACGGACGGGCCGCCGAAGCGACACGCTTTGCCTCACTTCGGCGCCATGAACACCGGCGAGAAGTCCTGAAACCAGTTCTGCGCCTGCACGAAACCCTTTACCCGCGGGCTCATCGCGCGCGGATTGACGTCGTGCGTGATGTAGACGAAGAGCGCATCGTTCACGAACTTCTCGTGCACGGCCTGCAAGGCCTTGTTCTGGGCCGCCGGCTCGAAGGTCGTGCGCGCCGTGGCGAGCAGCGCGTCCATCTCCTTGTCCTGGTACCAGCCCCAGTTCGTGCCGCGCGGGGCGACGAGCGAGCTTTCGACATGGCGCGTGAAGCCGGTGAAAGGATCCTGGATGAAGTACGAGTAGTTCATGCCATGCGCACCGCGAGAGGAAGGATCCTTCGCGCCTGCCCGCCAGATGTTGATGAGCGTGTTCCACTCGACCACCTCGAAGTCGACCTTGATGCCGACCTCGGCGAGGTTCTGCTGCACGAACTCGTTCATCGGCAGGGGCTGCATCTGGCCCGACCCCGAGGCCGAGATCAGGATCTTCACCGTCACCGGCTTGGCTTTGCTGAAGCCTGCCTCCGCGAGCAGCTTCCTCGCTTCATTGGGGTCGTAGCGCACCTTGAAGGACGGATTGCCGAACCAGGGACTCGAACGCGTCACGTGACCTTCGCCGGGAATCATCAGGCCGCCGAGGAGCTTCTTGAGCCCCTCGCGATCGACGGCGAGATTCGCCGCCCGACGTATGCGGATGTCGTTCCAGGGCGAGCCCTCGATGCGGGACAGGTGCCACGTCCAGTTGTGCGGGTAGGCGTTGGTCACGATCTGGAACTTAGCCGAGCGCAGGCTCTGAATGGCATCCGGCGGCGGTGCCTCGATCCAGTCGACTTGTCCTGACCGCAATGCCGCGACACGCGATGTCGCCTCGGGCAACGGCAGCAGCACCAGGCGATCGAGCTTGGGCACACGCTTCGGATCCCAGTAGCCCTTGTTCGGCACCAGCTCGGCCCGCTCGCGCGGCGTCCAGCGATCGACGCGCCAGGGCCCGGTGCCCGAAGGGGTCTTCGCGTATTCGGCCCAGCTCCTGCCGAGCTTCTCCCAGTGGGCAGGGCTCGACATCATGATCCACGCCACCTGATAGGGCAGGAAGGCATCCGGCTCCTTGGTCGTGATTTCGAGCGTGTACTTGTCGATCGCACGATAACCGGCCACCGCAGGGATGCGCGATCGGCCCTGCGCGGACTGTCGCGAGTCGTACTGTGGCGCATCGGTCTTGAGCAGCTTGTCGAAGTTCCACACCGCAGCCTCGGCGGTGAACTCGGATCCGTCGTGGAACATCGCGCCCTTGCGGATCGTGAGGATCCAGCGCCGGCGATCCTTCTCGTCTGCACGCCATTCGGTCGCGAGCCCGGGCACCAACTCGGAGGCTTTGTCGGCCGAGGAGAGATCCCAGTTGATCAGCGCGTCGTAGACGGTATAGCCCATGAACCGCTGGCCTTCGCCGCCCTGATCGGTTTGCCCGGTCGTGAGCGGGATGTCGGCAGCGGTCATGCCGATGCGCAAGGTCCCTTGCGCGGCCACCGGGCCAGCCAAGGCAAGCACTATTGCCGCTGCGGCGAGGCAGCGCGATGCGAAGAGCTTCATGAAGGTGCTCCGTTTCAGATGCCCGCCGGACCATCCGGCGGGGGCAATCGCAAGGGCTATTGGACGGTGACGGGCGAGAGATCCTGGAACCAGTTCTTCGCCTGGACGAAGCCTTTCACCCGCGGCGACAGTGCCCGCGGGCCGACATCGTGAGCGACGAACAGAAACGCCGCTTGCTCCACCGCGCGTTCGTGCAGACGTGAAATCGCACGATCTCGCTCGACAGGATCGAAAGCGCCGCGTGCCGCCGCGACGAGCTTGTCGAATTCGGGCTGCTGCACCCAGCCCCAGTTGACCGAGCGTGGCGCCACCATGCGGCTGTCGTAGAAACGTGCGAAGCCGAAGAAGGGATCCTGCCAGGCGAAGGACACGTTGATCGCATGCGCACCGCCCGACTTGGGATCCTTCGCGCCGATGCGCCAGTGGTTGAACAGCGTTTCCCAGACGAGCACGTCGAACTCCACTTCGACGCCCACCTGCTTGAGGTTCTGCTGCATGTACTCGTTCATCGGCAGCGGCAACATCTGCCCCGAGCCCGACGCCGAGATCTGCACCTTGAGCTTGAGCGGCTTGCCGGGACCATATCCAGCCTCGGCGAGCAGCTTGCGTGCGCGATCGGGGTCGTACCTGATGTCGAACTTCGGGCTGCCGAACCAGGGATGCCCGGGCGTGACGACGCCCTTGGCCGGGGTCATGTAGCCGCCGAGCAGCTTGGACATGCCCTCGCGATCGATGGCGAGGTTGAGCGCCTGGCGCACCCGCACGTCGGCGGTGGGATGCCCCGGCACGAACGAGAACTGCCACGGCCAGGTATGCGGGTACGGATTCGCGGTCACCTGAAAGCCTCGGCTCTTGATCTGCGAGATGGCGTCCGGCGGCGGTGCTTCGATCCAGTCGACCTGATTCGAGAGCAGCGCGTTGACGCGTGTCGTCGCCTCGGGCATCGGAATCAGAACCAGACGTTCGGTCTTCGGTACCCGAGCCATGTTCCAGTAATCCGCATTGCGCACCAGTTCCAGACGCTCGCGCGGTACGAGCCGCGTGAACTTCCATGGCCCCGTCCCGACCGGCGACTTGGCGAACTCGGTCCAGCTTTTCGCTTTGGCCCAGGCCGTTGGGCTCGCCATGAAGAGGTTCGACAGATTGATCGGCAGGAAGGCGTCGGGCTCGGAGGTCGAAAGCTCCACCGTGTAGTCGTCGACCTTGCGGGCACCGGCCAGCGTCGGCATACGCGGCATCGTCTGAGCGACCAGACGGGCGTCATAGTGAGGCGCATCCTTCGAGAGCACCTTCTCCACATTGAACACCACCGCGTCGGCGTTGAAATCCGAACCGTCGTGGAACTTCACCCCGCGGCGCAGCTTGAAGATCCACTTCGTCTTGTCCTTCGCATCCACCTGCCATTCGGTCGCCAGACCCGGAATGATCGAAGACGCCTTGTCGGCCGACGACAGATCCCACATGGTCAGCGCATCGAAGAGCGTGAGCCCGACGAAGCGGTTGCCCTCGAAACCGGAGTCGGGTTGGCTGGTCGTCGCAGGCACGTCGGCGGCTGTCATCGCGATGCGCAGGGTGGACTGGGCCTGCACGTAGGCCGAGCCGAATGCAAACGCCAGGGACAATGCAGCAGCGAGCGAGCGAAGTCGATTCGCGATGTTCAATCGGGCCTCCTATGTCTTATGGGTGCGAGGAGGTCGAAAAGCAAAGGGTAGGCCAGCGTGTCGACATGGCCCGGAGCGCGTAGCCGTCTCGCATGGCACGCCGCGCGAACGTGGTCCTGAAAGCCGCAGAGGCTGCGCAGATCGCACCACTTGCGTGCCTTCAAGGATTCAATGCGCCGTCATAGTGCTGTGTCGACCCGCGAGCGTGCACAGACACCACCATGGGCAGGCGTTTGCAGTCGATGGCAAGGCGAGGACAACGTTCGGTTGCTGCGGTTCGCCCCTCTGCGAGCGCCCGTGCAGGCGCGATGCGCCCAGCTGTCGCGCGGGACCCTCAGACGACGGATGGAGACCGGTCACCCTCGCCAGGAGGACGCACCAGGCGCCAGACATTCGCCTGCGTGACGGCGTGCGCCTCCAGCTCGCGGGAGGTCTCCACCGTGTACGACGCGACGTGGCTCAAGTCTCCCCGGGGCAGGAACTGGCGGCCCGGATCGCCGAGCAGTACAGGCGCGGCGGCAGTCAGCAGGTGACGGGCGAGTTCGTCCGCTGCGCCCCGGGCATAGCAGACATCGCCCACCAGGATGGTATCGAACCGCGCTAGGTCGTAGCCGATGGCATCCGCAGTCACGGCGTCGATGCGATCCGCCACAGCGTTGAGCGCTGCATTCATGCGGCATGCGCAAGCCGAGAGCGCATCGATGTCCAGTGCGGTGACGCGTTGGGCACCCGACATCGCCGCGGCGATGGAAACGATGCCGCCGCCGCTGCCGATATCCAGCACGTTCAACCCGGCAACGGCATGCGGATGGTCGAGCACGTAGCGGGCGAGCGCCTGGCCGCCTACCCAGGCGAATGCCCAGAACGGCGGGTCGATGCCGTTCTGCTCGAGATACGCCTCGGTCGCATGCCAGAGCGGCGTGATCTCCGTTGCCAGACGCAGGCGTATCTCGGGCAGCAGCGTGGACGTCTGCACCGTCGTATTGTCGAGAATGAACTGGTTGCGATTCAAATCAGACTGCCGTGGAGCGATTCAGGGATGCATCACTGACAGGATACCGCGCGAGCAAGTGCCGATGTCCTGCCCACGCCGACTCGATGATGCGCCCTGGCGGACCGGCTGGTCCCGACGGGACGCCGGCACATCGACGTGAGCCATCGGCGCTTGCACCGAGCACATGCGGTGCCAGCCGCACGCGCGCGCGCACACACTCCCGCCACGCCCGAAGCCTGTTAAGCTCCCTCCCTCATGTCTCAAGAACTCAATCCGCGCCCGACCCGCGCCGTCGTCGCCGTCGTGCAATTGCCGAACGTAGCCGATGCCGAAGTCCAGTCGTCGCTGACCGAGCTGGGCCAGCTCGCGAAGACGCTCGGGTTCGAGGTCGTCGCGACGTTTACGCAGCAGCGCCCCAAGTTCGACCCCGCAGCCTACCTCGGCGCCGGCAAGCGCCAGGAGCTGCGCCGCTTCGTGCGTAACGAACCCGAGCCGGATCGCAGCGCAGACGCGCCGGTCGTGGACGATGAGACGGAAGCACAGGACGAGGCGGACGTACACGCCGACCCGGATACGCGCCGCGCCGACATCATTCTCGTCGACCACGAGATTTCTCCGATGCAGGCGCGCAATCTCGAGAAGGCCGTCGGCATCGAGGTGATGGATCGAACGATGGTCATCCTCGAGATCTTCCATCGCCACGCCCGCTCGCGCGCGGCCCGGGCTCAGGTCGAGATCGTGCGTCTGCGCTACATGGCGCCGCGCCTGCGCGAAGCCGCGAAGCTCGCGGGCCCGCAAGGTCGGCAGCGCAGCGGCGTGGGCGGGCGAGGTGCAGGCGAATCGCGCGGCGAGCTCGACCGGCGCAAGATCCGCGAGCGCATCGCCGAGCTGCAGAAGGAACTCGTGGCGATCGATTCCGAACGCAAGACGCAGCGTGAGCGACGCCAAGCGCGCGACGGTCTCGCGCGGGTCGCGCTGGTCGGCTACACGAATGCGGGCAAATCGACGTTGATGCGTTCCCTGACCGGCAGCGAAGTCCTGGTCGCCGACAAGCTCTTTGCCACCCTCGACACCACGGTGCGCGCCCTGCATCCCGAGAGTGTGCCGCGCGTGCTGGTCAGCGATACCGTCGGTTTCATCGAGAACCTGCCGCACGGGCTCGTCGCTTCATTCAAGTCGACCCTCGACGAGGCCCTCGAGGCGTCGCTGCTCCTTCATGTCATCGACGCGGCCGATCCCGGTTTCGAACGGCAACGCGCGGTGACCGAGGAAGTGCTCGAAGAAATCGGCGCGCACACCGTGCCGCGAATCCTCGTGTTCAACAAGATCGACCGCATCGACGACGAGGCCGCCCGACAAGATCTCGAAGCGGCACTGCGCGCGAAGCACCCGGATTGCATCGTGATGAGCGCTCGGCGCCCGGAAGATGTGGCGAAACTCCACGCAGCGATCGTGGCTTTCTTCAGGCGTGATCTGATCGAGGGCGAATTACTCGTGCCGTGGTCGGCGCAACATCTGCGCGGGGAAATCTTCCAGCATTGCGAAGTGGTGGAAGAGCGCGCCGACGCCGAGGGCGCCTTCTTTCGCGTGCGAGCCGCGCGCGAGGTCCTGGAGCGACTGCAGGAGCAGCTCGGCAAGCCGTGATGCCTTCAACCTGAGATCGCGCTCGGTGAGCGCAATCTCCAGGACGATACGCTACCCCAGCTTCGGCCGATTCGACACGCCGCTACCCGTTCACACCGAACAACGGTCGATTTCGTCGTAAGCGTGCTTGAGCCAGACGCGCACACGCTGCCGCTCCAGCAGGCCGAGACCACCGTTCGCCTTGTCGCCAGACTGCGTCGCGGCCCAGAAACTGAGGCTATGCGCATCGATCTTCGCAGCCACTGCTTCGTGCAGGCGCCTGATCGTGATCACCCGCGCGCCCAGATCAAGCGCACGCTGCTGTGCCCCGGAGCGCTCGAGCACGTCGAAATTCTCGCCGCGCAAATGATTGCGTACCAGCACGTAGTCGAGACGCGAGCCGAAGTGATCGAGCAGCGACATGAGGAGATCCGTGCTGTCGCGGCCCGCATCCATCACATGCCAATAGCGCATGGCGATGCCCAGTTCTTCGCCGGCATCGAGCAGCCCGCATTCCTCGATCCAGTGGGTGAGCGGCGCATGCGTCTGCGCGGCGAGATCGACCAGAATGCGGCGCTCGGGCTCCTCGGCGGCGGCTTCGACGATCTCATCGAGATTCTCGCTGCGGTCGAGGACGATCGGCGATGCATACCCCTGATAGAAGCGAAGCAATGCGCCGTGGGAACGGTCGGTGTCGAAGCCGACGAAAGGGATGGCACGATCGATCATGTACTGCGCGAGCGTGCGTGCGACGAACGATTTGCCGACGCCGCCTTTCTCTCCGCCGATCAGGTGAATGTTGGTCATGAGTATTCCGAGTGAGTTAGAACCGAGAATGCGTGGGCCGCGCGGCACCATCGTGGGGCGATTTCGGCGGGGCGTTCCACCTTTTCATGTACGTGCGGTAACGATGTCGCGAAAGACCTGCCGGGAAGATACGAGATCTTTCGGTCGAATTCACGCATTTCCGCGAGCCAAGTAAATCCTGGTGACGGCACGCATGCACGGCTATCATGCGCGTCTCCCCAGCAGGTCTTTCCCCATGATCATTCTCAAGAACGTGACCCTGCGTCGCGGCACGAAGGTATTGCTCGACAGCGCATCGGTCACCCTCAATCCCGGCGAAAAGGTCGGTCTCATAGGCCGCAACGGCGCAGGCAAATCCAGCCTGTTCGCCCTTTTCAGCGGCGCGCTGCATGAGGATGGCGGCGACTTTTCCGTACCGGCCCAATGGCGGATGGCGCAGGTCGATCAGAACATGCCCGAGACCACCGTCAGCGCGACCGAGTACGTCATC
>JBIKKL010000053.1:0-13852 GCA_044360365.1 Burkholderiales bacterium
CCGACTTGGCTCCTGCCGCAGCAATCGCCTCGACGATCGCCGAATCGATTTCGGCAGCCGAGAACGGTTGGGGCATGTACGCCTGAAGCACGGCGACTTCGCCCTGCTCGGCGGCAACGAGATCATCACGCCCAGCCTGCTCGAACTGAACAATTGACTCGCGCCGCTGCTTGAGCATCTTGTCGATGATCGCGAGGATGTCGGCGTCGCTCAACTCGATGCGCTCGTCGACTTCGCGCTGCTTCATCGCGGCAAGCAGTAAGCGAATAGCCTTCAGCCTATCCACTTCCTTGGCGCGCATGGCGGCCTTCATGTCCTCGGTGATGCGAAGCTTGAGCGACATGAAACCTCCGTGAACGAAGAAGCACGCGGCCCCTCCGCGCAGACGAGCGCAGAAGGAACGCTGGATAACCGATGGGATCAGTAGAGCTTGGGGGGAAGAAGCTGGGAGCGCAGACGCTTGTGCTGACGCTTCACGGCCGCGGCGAGCTTGCGCTTGCGGGCTGCGGTGGGTTTCTCGTAGAACTCGCGCGAGCGAAGTTCGGTGAGGAGGCCAGTTTTCTCGACCGTGCGCTTGAACCGGCGCAGCGCGGCCTCGAAGGGCTCGTTTTCCTTGACGCGGACTGTCGTCATACCTGAGTTTCTTCCTGGGTGGAAACGGGAATCTGGCATTATAGCAATGCAAACCCGCCTTACAACTCCCATGAACGCATCTTCTTCCCGCGACCTGACCGTTCTCGGCATCGAATCCTCGTGCGACGAAACCGGCGTTGCGCTCTATTCAACGGCAAACGGCCTGCTCGCGCATGCGCTTCATAGCCAGGTAGAACTGCACGCTCGCTACGGCGGCGTCGTCCCAGAGCTTGCCTCCCGAGACCATGTTCGTCGCCTCTTACCTCTGATCCGTAAAGTTTTTTCCGTAGCGGAACGGTCCTTTTCCGACATCGACGCGATTGCCTACACACAAGGCCCGGGACTCGCCGGAGCCCTTCTGGTCGGCGCCTCCTTCGGAGAAGCCCTGGCCTACGCGATGGCGGTCCCGGCGATGGGCATCCACCATCTCGAGGCACATCTGCTTTCGCCCTTGTTGTCCTCCCCAAAGCCCAAGTTCCCATTCGTTGCGTTATTGGTCTCAGGTGGACATACCCAGTTGATGCGTGTGGGCGGCGTGGGGGAATACGCCTTGCTCGGCGAGACGCTGGACGATGCCGCGGGCGAAGCCTTCGACAAGACCGCGAAGCTTCTCGGCCTGGGCTACCCCGGCGGACCTGCTCTCGCCCAGCTTGCGACGAAGGGTACGCCGGGGCGATTCCGTCTGCCTCGCCCGATGCTTCACAGCGCAGATCTCGACATGAGCTTCAGCGGCCTCAAGACCGCAGTCCTCACCGAGTTTCGACAGTGTGAAAAGTCATCTGCGGACAAGGCCGATCTCGCAGCGGATTTCCAGGAGGCCGTCACCGAGGTGCTGGTTACGAAATCCCTTGCGGCGGTGCGCAGTTGTAAGGCGAACCAGCTGGTCGTTGCCGGTGGCGTCGGGGCGAATCAGCGCCTGCGTGAAGTACTGAACCGGCGCGCAGCACACGAGCGGATCAAAGTGTCCTATCCGCCCCTCGAATTTTGCACCGACAACGGAGCAATGATCGCGTTTGCAGCAGCGCTGCGAATCCAGGCGCATGGACTACCCACCCGACCTCGGGCTGGCCCAGTTTTCGGCGTGCGACCGCGCTGGGATCTTGAGACACTGAACTTCGGACTGGATCGAGCGGGTTCGGCATCATCTGGCGGGCACCGAGATCTGTGATTCGTGACCTCGATCGAGTCATCGGCTGACGAGGTGCACGAAAACCCGATTCGAATAGGCCGTTGGGCTCTCGCGGCCGAATGGATCGGCTCGCATTGAAAAATCGTTCGGACCTCAATATCGGAACCGACCACACCACGAATTCTGGGAAATGCCCTAAGGCTGCGACCCGGATGACGATTGCGCGCCCGAGCGTGAGCGCTCTCCGATACGCCCCTCGGTGCCGGCGAGCAATTTGCCGATGTTGCTCTTGTGCCGAAGCAGCAAGATGACGGACACGCCCACGACCGCGAAAAGGTAAGGATGGCGCAGATCAAAAAGGATCGCCGCAAACACTGGGGCGAAGACGGATGCAATCAGCGCCGCAAGCGAGGAGATGCGAAAGAAGGCCGCGATGATGATCCACGTCGCCAGTGTGCCGAGCCCCAACCACACGCTGAATCCGAATAGCGCACCAGCCGCAGTCGACACACCCTTGCCCCCGGCGAATCGATGAAAAACGGGCAGCACGTGTCCCACGACGACCGCAAATCCGGCAATTGCTGCGGAAGTCACCGGTTCTGTGCCGTAGCGCTGCGCAAGAAACACGGCAAAGAAACCCTTGAGCGCATCACCGAGCAAGGTGAGCACGGCTGCGGCCTTTCGCCCCGTGCGCAGGACATTCGTCGCACCGGGATTTCCCGAACCGTATGTGCGAGGATCGGGAAGCGCAAAAATGCGCGATACCCACACCGCGAAGGATACCGAGCCAATCAGATAGGCGCCGAGCGCTACGACTATCGGGTTCATCGCAGCTATTCTACAATCGGCCGCCGACCATGGACACCATCTTCATATCCGAGCTGAAGCTCGATGCGCTCATCGGCATCTATGCGTGGGAACGCGAGGTGCCTCAAACGCTGCAGCTCGACATCGAACTCGCTGTCGATGCGAGCCGCAGCGCACACTCGGGCCGCATCGGTGATACCGTAGACTATGCCCATGTCGTCAAACGGATCAGCGATATCGTCACGGCGCAGCACTATACCTTGATCGAGAAGCTCGCAGAAGAAGTTGCGGCCGCCATACTGAGCGAGTTCAATACACCTTGGATTCGTGTATCGATTGCGAAGATTGCCGCGCTGCGCAATGTAAAGCGGCTCGGTGTGGTCATCGAGCGCGGTACGCGCCCGTCGTCCTGACTCATACCATCCGCCTATCATCCGCGCGGGTGATGTCTAGCATGAAGCTGCTTGAGGCGCTCCCGGGCCACGTGCGTATAGATTTGAGTCGTCGATATGTCGCTGTGCCCGAGCAACATTTGCACGACACGCAGATCGGCGCCGTGGTTGATGAGATGCGTGGCGAACGCGTGCCGCAGCACATGGGGTGATATCCCTTTGACGATGCCTGCCCGATACGCGTAGCGCTTGATGAGATACCAAAACGCCTGACGCGTCATCGCGCCCCCACGCGTCGTCACGAACATTGCGTCCGCCGTGCGCCCTGCGAGCAATTCAGCGCGACCGTCGTCGAGATAGCGGCCGATCCAGATCAATGCTTCTTCCCCGAGAGGAACCAGACGCTCCTTTGCCCCCTTGCCCATCACTCTCACGATGCCGGCGTCGCGACTCACCTGGGCGACGCTCAAACCGACCAGCTCCGACACTCTCAAGCCCGTCGCATAAAGCGTTTCCAGCATCGCGCGATCCCGAAGGCCAAGCTGAGTCTGGTCGTCCGGCGCCCCCAGCAACGCCTCGACGTCTGCCTCGGTCAGTGTCTTGGGCAAACCGCGCGGCAGCATGGGTGCGTCGATGGTCAGCGTGGGGTCGGCGCCGAGCTTGCCAGACCGAATCGCGTGGCGATAGAAGCGCTTCAGGCTCGACAACAATCGAGCGCTCGACGCAGCCTTCGTCCCCGTCGTCATGCGATGCGCGAGATAAGCGAGTAGTTCCGCCTTGCTTGCAGCGAGCAACCCGGCAATGCCACGCTTCTCGAGCCACGACGCGAACTGCCTCAGGTCACGCCGATAACTTTCGAGCGTGTTCTTCGACAGACCATCTTCGAGCCAGAGCACGTCGCAGAATTCATCCAGCAACGGATCGTCAGCGCATCTCATGCGCAAGCAGCCAGCGTTTGATGGAAAGCGGAAACGAGTCTCGCGAATGCATGAAGCCGCCGAGCCGCCCGTCAGCGCTCACGACACGATGGCAAGGCACGATTAGCGGGATCGGATTGGATCCGCACGCTGCACCGACGGCTCGAGGTGAACTGCCAAGGTCCTTCGACAACTGGCCATAGGTGCGCGTCGAGCCGCTCGGGATATCGCCGATGGCGCACCACACGCAATGTTGGTACGCAGTCCCCAACGCCGCGAACGGCAGATCGATCGCATGGCTTGCATCCTCGACGTAGGCAAGTATCTGACGGGCAGCCTCGCGGGCCAGAGGATCTGCCGGACTGATCTCAGCCTGCTGCAGCGGCAGGTAATCTATACCGACAATTGAATCATTTTCTACGCGAACTCCGATCTTGGCGAAAGGTGTCGGCACCACGGCCGCATAGTCGGTTGGCGTCGGACGTCGACCGCGCGCCGACGCGACGACGAAGCGCTTCGAAGCCGAGCCGAGCGACGACATCCTCACCACAGCGGCAAACGCCCGCTTAGCCGCGCTGCCCATTCGAGCGCATCGAACCGAGCCGACCGCCCACCCAGACACGGTGCGAGAAACGTCTCGATCCGACGCAATGCCGCGAGATCATGAGCCCAGTAACCCATGGAATGCCCCATTTCCGGCAGTTCGACATATTCGACGGAGCGGCCATTCTCCTGCAAGCGCGCGACCAATGTTCTCGACTGCTCGGGCGGTACGCGCACATCGGTCGCGCCCTGGATCACGAGCAGCGGTTTCTCGATCTTCTGCACGAGATTGATCGGCGATACCGCTGCCATGCGCATACGATCGCTCGCCACGGCAGGATCGCCAACGTAGCTGTACCAATAGCTCAACTCCAGTTCCCAATACGGCGGAAAAGTCTCGATGAGACGCGCGAGATCGGTCGGGCCCGCGATGTCGACCCCGCACGCAAACATCTTCGGCTGCTGCGCCAACGCCATCAACGTGGCATACCCGCCGTAACTGTACCCGACGACGGCGATCCTCTGCGGATCCGCGATACCCGCATCGACGGCCCATCGCACCCCGTCGATGAGATCCTGCTGCATCGCCTTGCCGAACTGCCCCACGGCGGCGGTCATGTGGGTACGGCCATAGCCGGTCGATCCACGGTAGTTGACCACGAGCACCGCATAGCCACGGTTCGCCAGGAACTGGGCCCGAAGCAGATCCTCGCTGTCATCGAGGTCGGTCCAGGCGACCCGCGCCCATGGCCCGCCATGCACGAGCAAGACGAGCGGCAGCTTGCGACCCTTCGTACCTGGGGGCTGCAGGAGATACGCTGGTATGCGCAAGCCGTCACTTGCTTCGTACTCGACCGGCTTCGGCACCACCATGTCGGACTGAAACTTGACCGATCGGCTTTCGCCAAGCAGCGTACTGCGCCCGTTCGTGCGATCGAGAAGAAAATAGCGGCGATTGGCGTGCGTGTACACGAGTACGACGAGACGCGTTTCGTCGGGTGAACTGGAGACCAAGTCGAAACCGTACCTCGACTCGCCGTAAGGCGCCAGCAACGCTTTCAGATCCGCTGCCAGACGCTCATCGAACACTTTCGTGTGCGGATAATCGGGCACGGATGCAGCAAGGAGCGGACGCCGATCCACATCGCTTACGCGTACCTGCCCGATATCGACTCGTGAATCCTCGTGCAGAACGGTCGCGGCGCTGGCTTGATCCGCCTGCAAATGGAACAGCCCGACCCGATCCCGCCCGCGATTACTCAACACCCAGGCTTGCTTTCGATCTTCGCTGACGCCAACCGGTTGCGTTACCTCCGGGGATTTTCGAGCGAGGGAAGACCGCTCCTTCAGGTGGGGCGGCAGCGGCTTGCCACGGGCGCGTTCATTGGGTGCAATCCTTCGCCAATCGACAAATTGGCCTTGCTCGTCGGTAATCGGGACGATGCCATCGCCGGGGTTGAGGGCGACCACTTCCTCCGCGCCAGTGGAAAGATTGATCCGATACAGATCACGAATCGTATGGCCGCGGCGGTTATGTAGTACCAGCACGTGATCAGGGTCCGCTTTGAGGATTCGATGCAGCCACACGCGTACGCCGGGAAACGGCGTCAGATTCACGGGCTTGGCATCGGGGTCGTCGATGTCGAGCCGGTACAGATGATGATTCTCCGCGCCGGACTTGTCGTCGAGGATCAGCATGCGGCGCCCATCCGCCGACCAGTGCCGACCACTGCCGCCCACCCGGTAGACATGTGTCTTACCGGTGACCTCGGAACGCACGTGCAGTGCACTCCGCCAGCCCGAAGGGCCTGTCCATGCGATGCGGGTACCGTCGGGCGAAAACGAAAAGCCGCTGTGCCGATCGACGTTGAATACGAACTCGCGCGCCGGCACGAGCCGCGGAAGTTCCAGCGCCTCTAGAGAGGCGTGAGTCGGCGAACGATCACAACCGAGGAATGCGGTCGCAATAATGGCGATGCCCGCAAGGGCCGCGAACCGCTCAAGCCGCAAGTTGGGTGATCTGCGTGATCAGAATATCGGAGAGCTCGACCCCCTCCCGTGCAGCCCGCGATCGGGCCTCCTCGCGTCGTGCACCGGGCAACCGGACGCCTTCGTCTTCGAGCATGGCCTCGATCAGCGCCTCCACCCTTGCGAGGTAGACATTCCGGCCGGCGAGCGAATCGGGGTCGATGGCAACGATCGTGTGCCCGATGTTCGGATGATTGCCAGGCTCGAAGAAGGAGTCGTTCTCAAACCCGAATGCCGCGCCGGTCAGCGCACAACATAACAGCTCGACCATGAGCGCGAGCATTGCTCCTTTGGTCCCGCCTACCGCAGCCAGGCTACCCGTCAAAGCAGCCTTGGCATCCGTAGTGGGTCGACCATCCGCATCGAAGGCCCAGCCTTCGGGAATCGGTTTGCCCTGTTCGGCAAACAACATGATCTTTCCGCGCGCAACCTCGGTGAGGGAAAGATCGATCACCAACGGCGCATTACCCTCGCGCCGCGGAAAGCAGGCCGCAATCGGATTGGTGCCGAAGATCGGCTTGCGTCCGCCCCAGGCATTGATCGCAGCAGGCGAGTTGGTAAAGCCGAGCGCAACGAGCCCGCGATGCGCAAGCGGGCCCAGATGGTAGCCCATCGCGCCTGCATGGTGGCTATTCATGACACCGACGCATGCAATGCCGTGTCGCTTCGCGCGTGTTTCAGCTTCTTGCACAGCCATTTTCATGGCTTCATAGGCAAGGCCGCCCTGCGCATCGATCAAACAAGCACCGTCGCGGGAACGCGCCACAACCGGACGCGCCATGCCGCTCGCGCGCCCCTGTTCGAGATGAGCACAGTAAAGCGCCAGACGACTCAATCCGTGACTGGCAAGGCCGCTCGCATCGGCATCGACCAGGGCACGCGCGGTTGCCGCGGCCATCGTCTCTGCTGCCCCGAAATTGCGCAACGCGCGCTCGGCGAGGGCTTCCAACTCTGCGATGCTTCGCTTGGGCACGGTACGGATCGTCCGGAAGTGGGCAAGGGTCCGCGCGTTCGTGAATCGCTCACAACTTGTCGCCCGGTCGTGCGCATTGTAGAAGCGCCGCCGGACGAGGGTCAATCGAACGGGCCGGCCGAACCGTCGATCCGTGGCCCTGCGGCCTATGAGGCCGTTCGCTCGCGATCCGCTGTAAGCGCGAACCGAATGAGTTCGGAAAGATTGCGTGCCTGCAGCTTTTCCATCAGCCGGGCCTTGTAAACCTCGACCGTTCGCGGACTGATGCCGAGCGCCTCGCCGATCTCGCGATTGTGGCGGCCGGCTGCGGCAAGGTCCATGACCTGACGTTCGCGGGGGGTCAGTCTCGATAGTCGCGTCGATGCTTCATCTCCCTCGGACCTCTCCGCACGGCGCTTCGCATCCCGCTCGAGCGCAGCAGCCACGGCTACGACGAGTTGTGCGTCGTCGATCGGCTTCTCGAGAAAATCGATCGCACCCGACTTCAACGCCAGCCGGGCCGATGCCGCATCGCCGTGCCCGGTAATCATGACGACGGGGATCTCGGCACCTTGCTCGCTCAATCTTGCCTGAAGATCGAGACCGCTCATGCCGCCCATCTTGATATCGAGCACGAGACATCCCCGCCATTCCTTGCGAAATGCCGCGAGAAAATCCTCGGCACTGCTGTAGATCGATGTTCGATAGCCCTTTAGCCCGAGCAGCAATGCCAAGGCGTCGCGCACGGCGACGTCGTCGTCAACGATGAAGACGGTCTGTTCAGTGCTCGATGTCATCGCAATCTCCTGTCACGGTCGGCAAAGTAAGGTGAAACGATCCAAACGAAGTTGGTTCGGCCCATAGACGCCCCCCATGGGCCGTAACGATCGCACGGCTGATGGCAAGCCCTAGGCCCATCCCATGCGATTTGGAGGTGGAAAACGGAGTGAAAAGGCGTTCCCGGATCTCGGCGGGTATCCCGGGCCCAGTATCGATGACGCTCATCAGTACAACGCCCCGGCCATGGCCCCTCGCTTCGAGCACGACCTCACGCCGGGTCGACCCTGCTTCGCGAATCGATTCCATTGCGTTGGCAACCAGATTGCGCAGGACGATCTCGAGTTCCAATCGATCAACCATCATGCGCGGCAGATCCGTCTCCACGCGCAGATGCAAAGCGATATTTTCCCTTTCGGCTTCGGCCAAGAACCCGTTTCGAATGGCGGCGAGGAAATCCTCGGGGGCGATCCGCTCCAAATTCATGGTACCGCTGCGCAGGAAGTCACGAAGGCGCTTCACAATCGCACCCACACGCTGGGCTTGCTCGGTGAGTTTGCCGACCGTTTGCTCCAGCTTCTGCATATCGGCAGGCGATTGCGCGAGCATGTGCTGGCACGCACGGCCGTAAGTGACCAGCGCGGTCAGGGGCTGGTTCACTTCGTGAGCCAAGGCCGCAGCCATTTCCCCGGCGGCAGCTAGCCGCAGGGACTGGCGCAGTTTCTCCTGCGCCCGTTCGCGCTCGTCCACGACCACGCCGAGCAACAGGCCGGTGACAGCGAGGCCAAGCATCCGGGCTTGAAGTTCGATCAACGTGGAGGCCCCGGTTTCGGTTGTCTGTACCACGACGATGAGGCCCATCTGCACGAAAGCCACAGCCATCGCCGCGCCAATCAAACCGTGCCGAACCGCTATCCAGACAAGAGGGAGGAAGAGCAGAAAGAAAAACTTGACGTTGTGCCCGGGCATGAACACATACACGAGGGCCAGGATGGCTGCGGCCGTACCAAGCTGAAGCAATGTCTCCCAGCGAGAAAGAATGCCGACCAACTTTTGGCGACCACTGCGGTCGTGCAGCACAAGGATCAAGGGCAGTAGGGTCAGGGCTCCGACAACGTCGCCGATCCAGTAGTGCAGCAGAACCTGAAGATATGATGTCCACTCGACGAGTCCAAACGACACATTGACGCCGACGCAGAGCATTCCGACAACGAGTGGGGTTACAGCAATTATTCCGAGCAACCACGCAAAATCACGCAAACTTCGAATGCGCGCCCGCGAGGAAAGCTGACGTGACAATACGAGCCCCGCCCCCGCATACCCCAGGGTTCCAAATACCGAGCACAGCAGGGATACCCCAATCGTCGAAGCAGACGTGCGAAGCAACAGCTCGGAAACCAGCATGGCGAAAAAGACGGCTGGCGTCCCCCGCATGCCCCGAACCAGGAGTAACGCGAGCACAAGCGCAATCTGGGGATTCCACGCCGTGATTCCGGTGGTGGCCCACGGGTGAATGAAGCTAACCCGTTCAAGCAAGAGGTAAAGACCGATAAAAACAATGCCGAATTCCCATTCGGCGAGAGACCAGAGTACGCGACCGGACTCCGTGGGACCGGGTCGCGGTGCCGTACCGAGATATGCGGAGGTTGGCGATTTCTCCATTCGTCCCTCCTCCGACGGCCTTGGGTTCTCATTGCGAAGACCGTTGCCCGGTTCGACCTTGAACTCGATTGCAACCGACCAGCAACATTAGGTTACATAGCGTACGCATTCAGAAATAAAAGTGCAAGCTTTGCTTACTCGATTCCTTGTACGCAAGCCTACGTTCAAGAACGATCGAAAACCCCGACACAGCACCGTGTCCGCCAATGACATGGCCCGGAAAGGGGCAATGACCCTGATTGAATCAGAGTCATGCCGCACTCAGAAACGACCGCCCGGTGACCAGCATTGCACCATGCCGATCTCCATTTCAACAGGCCACGCAATGTCAAATGCATTTCCTCATCGCATGCACGGTCGTTTGCACCGGCGCCCCCGACCGTCCTGTCGCAGAACACTCCGGCGCGCCGATCGCGCAGGGACGCATTGGCTATAATCTTCCGGCACCGATTCGGGCGACGATGCAACGCAAGCGGTGCAACCCGCTCGTGACAGCAAGCCCAGACCTCATCCAGCCTTCGGAGTCATCCATGACCGAACCCAAGCGTGGCATGCGCCGTTCACTCACCAGCTACGGCGACGAGGCGTTCTCGCTTTTTCTGCGCAAAGCCTTCATCAAGGCGATGGGCTACACCGAGGATGCTCTGGAACGACCGATCATCGGCATCACCAACACGTTCAGCGGCTACAACGCCTGCCATCGCAACGTGCCGGAGCTCATCGAAGCCGTCAAACGCGGCGTCATGCTGGCGGGTGGACTGCCCATCGAGTTTCCAACGATCTCCCTGCACGAATCGTTTTCGCATCCGACAAGCATGTACCTTCGCAACCTCATGTCCATCGATACAGAGGAGATGATTCGTGCCCAGCCGATGGATAGCGTCGTGCTGATAGGCGGCTGCGACAAGACGGTTCCGGCTCTGCTCATGGGTGCAGCAAGCGCGGGCACACCGGCAATCATGCTGGTCACCGGCCCGATGATCACAGGCTCGCACCGGGGCGAGCGCCTGGGCGCGTGCACCGACTGCCGGCGACTCTGGGGCAAGTATCGAGCGGGCGAACTCACGGACCAGGAGATCACCGAGATCAATGGCGCCCTCGCACCGTCGGCCGGCACCTGCATGGTCATGGGAACAGCGAGCACCATGGCGCTCATGACCGAAGCATTGGGCATGATGCTTCCCGGCGGCGCAGCCGCCCCGGCCGTTCATGCCGATCGCCTGCGGGCCGCGGAAGCGACGGGTGCCCGCGCCGTAGCTCTCGCCAGCGAAGGACTTACGCCGGAAAAGGTCATGACACCGCAAGCCTTCGAGAACGCCTTGCGAATGCTGCTCGCGATCGGCGGCTCGACCAACGCGATCGTCCATATCGCCGCAGTTGCCGGGCGCCTCGGCATCGAGATCGACCTGGAAGCCTTCGACAAGCTGGGGCGCGACACCCCCGTGCTTGTTGATCTCAAACCTACCGGGCAGCACTACATGGAGGATCTTTTCAAGGCCGGCGGCGCGGCCGCGATCCTGCGCGAGATTCGGCCGCTCCTCAATCTCGATTGCATTACCGTCAGTGGTCGCACGCTGGGTGAGAATCTCGATTCGGCACCTGCGGCCTTCGCGCAGGACGTCGTCCGGTCGCGCGAGAACCCGATATTCAAGGAAGGCGGCATTGCCGTCCTGCGCGGCAATCTTGCACCGAACGGCGCCATTCTGAAGCAATCAGCGGCGGCAACGGACCTGCTCCAGCACACGGGCCGCGCCGTCGTGTTTACTTCACTGGAGGATCTCGCCGAGCGCATCGATCGGGATGATCTCGACGTCGCACCCGATGACGTCCTGGTGCTGCAAAACACCGGACCCCAGGGCGCCCCAGGCATGCCGGAATCCGGCTACCTGCCGATTCCGCGCAAGCTCGCGCGCCAGGGCGTAAAGGACATGGTACGCATCTCCGATGCGCGCATGAGCGGCACGGCCTTCGGCACGATCGTCCTGCATGTCTCTCCGGAATCGGCGATCGGCGGCCCGCTCGCACTGGTTCGTACCGGCGATCGGATCAAACTCGATACCGCTGCTCGCCGCATCGATCTACTCGTCGACGAAGCCGAACTCGAAGCTCGTCGCAAAGCCTGGAAGCCCTCGCCGCCTCGCCCCGAAGACGGGCGCGGTTATCGCCGACTGTTCTTGGAGAACGTCGAACAGGCCGAACACGGTTGCGACTTCACCTTTCTGAAGCCCGCAATGAAGTCACGCACCCCGACCCGCTGAATCACGTCGTTCGCCGGTTGGATGAACGACCGGCGAACAACCACCCACAAGTATCGGATCGTGATCCCTGCCAGCGCCGGATCAGGCGGTCCCCTGGTCGGCGATCAAGCTTTCGCCAGGTTTGACACGGGTGAACTCCACCGGCCGGGTCGAAATATCGAAATGGCCGTCGACGAGTTTTACGCACGTATAGGCCGAGGTAGTCAAATCCCCTGCCGTGGGAAAATCTGCTCGGAAGTGCGCACCGCGCGAATCTTCGCGCGCCTGCGACGCGAACCTGATCGACTTACTGACGAGAATCAGGTTCTTCAGATTCAGCCAGTCGTGCCAGGTGAGATTGAACGCAAGGCTGCTGCCGGCTACACCCGTTGCGTCGAGTTGGGCTTCGAGTTCGTCCAGCCGCCCTGACGCCCTTTGCAGACCCCGTACGTCGCGAACGATGCCGACGTCGTCCCACATGACTTCGTAGAGGCGATCGCGTATCTCCGCGAGATTGCCCCCCTTCTGCTTGAGCGGGTAATGCGCGAGTGCCAGCGCTTCGTCGATTGCCGACTGGTCCGGTTCGCAATACTCGCCGTTCGACTTCAACCATTGCGCCATGCGGTCGCCGGCGATACCGCCGTATACCGTGGAATTGGCGACTCCGTTGCCGCCGAGTCTATTGGCGCCATGCACACCGCCCGTATCTTCCCCGGCAGCGAAAAGACCCGGAACTTCCGTTGTGCAGTCGGTGTTGAACACGACACCACCCATCATGTAGTGCGCGGTCGGCACGACCTCCACGAGCCCTCCGGCGAGGTCGAAGCCGCAGTCATCGCAGCGCTCGACCATGCCCTTGAACATGCGGCGGACGTTCTCGGGACCGAGATGTCCCATCGAGATGTAGACGCCGCCATTGGGCGTGACGTTGCCCAGCCGCATCTCCTCGTAGATGCCACGCGACACGATATCCCGCGTTGCACGCTCGTTGCGAGGGTCGTACTTGTGCATGAAGCGCTCGTTCGCGCCGTTGAGCAGCTGACCGCCGGCACCGCGCAGCCCCTCTTCAAGGACGGTCCCGGTCATGCGCGTCCCAGGACCGGCCAGCAGCCCCGTAGGATGGAACTGCACCATCTCCATGTCGCGCAGCGTGAGCCCAGCCCGCAATGCCATGGCCATGCCGTCGCAGGTCTTGTCGCCCGAAGGCGTATGGTATTTGTACATCGTCGGTCCGCCGCCAGTCGCGAGCAGTACGGCCTTCGCCTGGACAAAAACGAAGTCCCCGGTGCGGATATCGATCATCAGCACACCCGCGATTCGGCTGCCGTCCTTCGAGCGGATCAACTCGATCGCACGATGCTCTTCCAGGCGCCGAATGTTGCGTGCCCAGACCTGCTCGGCAAGTCGATTGATGATTTCGATCCCGGTCAGGTCGCCCTTGTGTACGGTTCGATCGAAGGTCTGCCCTGCAAAGGCCTTCTGATGCACGGTACCGTCGGGATTGCGGTCGAAGAAGCAACCAAGTTCGTTTTCGAGTTCATGAATGCGCTCGACGGCCACGTCCACAAGCTGCCAGGCGAGTTCCTGGTGAGGCAGCCACTTGCCTCCCTCGATCGTATCCATGAAATGACGCTCGACGGAATCCTCCTTCGCGAGCGCCACGTTGTACCCACCCTGCACCATGCGCGTGCAGCCGCATTTGCCGAGCAACCCCTTCACTGCGACAGTGATGTCGAGCGCGGGATTCGCCTTGTGGGCATGCAGTGCACCGAACA
>JBIKKL010000002.1:0-40499 GCA_044360365.1 Burkholderiales bacterium
CGCACTGCGTTCCTGCTGCGGTGTCTTGATCTTGCCGACGCACGCGATGTTGACGCGGATGTTGAACGGCGCGAGTTCCTTCGACAGCGCCTTGGCGAGTGTGACGCTCGCCTGACGACTCACGACGGTCGGCAGCTGGTTTGCGGACGGCGTGGCAGCCGCGGTCATGGAGAGCATGACGATGCTGCCGCCGCCCTGCTTCTTCATGTGCGGTATGACGCAGCGCACGCCTTCGATCGGCGCAAAGAGCTTCACTTCCACGTCGGAGCGCCACATCTCTTCGGTCACCTTGTCGAATGCGTTCTGGCCCGAACCGCCGGCATTGTTCACCAGTGCATCGATGCGCCCGAAACGCTTGACGGTCTCTTCGATGAAACGCGGCATGTCCTTCGTCGCATCGCCGGTCACGGCAAGCACCTGGACGCCGAGCGCTTCGATTTCGCTCGCTGTCTTCGCGAGGGGTTCGGCACGACGAGCGAGCAGCGCAACGTTGGCGCCTTCCATCGCGAAGCGCAATGCGGTAGCACGACCGATGCCTTCGCTGCCGCCCGTGACGGCGACGACCTTGCCTTTGAGTCCCAGATCCATGTGATCTCCTTATCGTTGATTGCCCGGACGAACGTGTGATTTTCCGGCCCGCAGCCGGGCGGCCATTATGGCCGATTCCGAACGCGGTGCCGCGGATTATTGCTCGCCTACGCGGTCGACTCACCGCATCCGGAGCGCCAGCTTGCCGATCGCCCGGCGGGAGGTGATCGCGTCGAACGCGCGCGCGAAGTCGGCCAGCGGATAGACCGCGCTCACGAGCGGCTTCACCTTGCCCTGTTCATAGAAATCGAACAACTCCGCCATCACCGTGCGCATTGCTTCGGGGTGATGGTCGCGATAGTCGCTGATCTGCAGCCCCAGCACCGCAATGTTCTTCACCAGCAGGTAGTTCGCCTTCAGCTCGGGAATTCGACCACCGGCAAACCCGACCACGACGAGACGGCCGCTCCACGCGATGCCACGCAGGCTCGCATCGAACACGTCGCCGCCCACCTGTTCGATGACGACGTCGGCGAGGCGTCCGCCCGTGGCCTCACGCAGTTGATCGCGCAAGCTGTCGCGCAGATTCGGCGCGCTGGTGTCGACGATGTAGTCGGCGCCGCAGCGGCGTGCGACTTCAGCCTTGTCCGGCGTGCTGACCGCGGCCGCCACCCTGGCGCCCATCGCCTTGGCGAGCTGGACCGCAGCGAGTCCTACGCCCCCGGTCGCGCCGGTCACGAGAACGATTTCCCCAGGCTGAACCTGCGCACGTTTCCTCAGCGCATAGTGCGCCGTCTGATACACGAGCCCGAAACACGCCGCCTCTTCGAAGGACATGTCCTTCGGGATGACGAAGCAGTTGGACTGCGAGGCCACAGCCTGCTCGCCGAACGCGCCGTGCTCCATCCACACGAGAACACGATCACCCGGTGTGCACGTCGTCACGCCTTTGCCCACCGCTGCGACGACGCCTGCGCACTCCTTGCCGGCAACGAAGGGGCGCGGCGGCAGGACCTGATACTTCCCGCCCATGACCAGGATGTCGGGGAAGTTCACGCCGGCCGCGTGCACCTCGACGAGGACTTCGCCGTCGCCGGGGTGCGGCGCTGGAAATTCTTCGACATGGATGCTCTCGGGCGGGCCGAATTCGCGAACGACGATGGCTTTCATGATCGGCAGGAATCACTCAGGAATGGATCGGGATCGAGATGGTAACCGCAGCCGCTCCAGTCGTCGCGTACCGGGGTGTGATCGCCGCCGGGTCGATCGCCGAAGCAGATTCGACCGTCGGCGGCCTGCTTCATCGCGACCACCCCGAAATGCCTGGTTCGCCAACCCCTGCGTCCTGGGCGACAATGCCCGACGCCGTCAGACAATGGAGGAGACCACCATGCATCCGCACGCACGAGCACTGGCATGCTCACTCGTTACGATCGCAACCTGCGGTTCGGCCCAGACGCTTGCCGCCGACTATCCGACCCGCCCGATCCGGATCATCGTCGGTCTCGCGCCCGGCGGCGCCATCGACACCGTCGCACGCAGCATGAGCGGTGCGCTCGCGACACGGCTTGGCCAGCCGGTCATCGTCGAGAATCGACCCGGTGCAGGGGAAGCGCTTGCGACCGAACTCACCACCAAGGCCACGCCCGATGGCTATACGGTCATCATGGCGAGTGCGGGCGTCGTCGTGAATCCGCTCCTGCTCAACGTGCGGTACGACCCGCTCAGGGATCTCGCCCCGATTACGCAGCTGACCCGCCAGCCGTATGTGCTCATCGTGCATCCGAGCGTCCCGGCCCAGTCGGCGAAGGATCTGATCCCCTGGCTCAAGGCCCATGGCGGCAAGGTGAACTTCGCTTCTTCCGGGACCGGCAGCTTCATGCATCTCACCGGCGAGCTGTTCAAATCGACGACGGGCACGCCGATGACGCACGTGGCGTACAAGGGCATGGCGCTCGCCTATCCGGATCTGTTGGCCGGGCAGGTCCAGGTCGGCTTTCCCGCGATCGCATCCGCGCTGCCGCACCTCAAGTCCGGGAAGCTGCGGCCGCTCGGCGTAACGGGCAAGGCGCGCGTCCCGAGTCTGCCCGACGTGCCTCCTCTCGCAGATACGGGTGTGCCGGGCTTCGTGGTCGAACAGTGGTACGGCGTCTGGGCGCCCGGCAATACCCCGAGCGCGATCGTCACGCGCCTGCATCGCGAATTCAGCACGGTGAACCGGGACCCTGATCAAGCCGCACGGCTCGTTGCAACGGGCTCCGAGGCCGTGGGCAATACGCCCGCCGAGTTCGCGGCGCATATCCGCGCAGAATCGGCGCGCTGGGCACAAGTGGTCAAGCAAGTCGGCATCAGGATCCAGTGACCATCGCACGTCTCTCCAACCCTGGGTTACAACCCTGGGTCCAACCCAGGGTTGTAACCCAGGGTTGGAGAGCTAAACGCTACGGCCCGCGACCACCCAGGCCGTCGCCTATTCCATCTGTATCTTCAGCGGCGGCACGATCTTCTTCCACTTCGCGGCATCCGCGTTGATGCGCTCGCCGAACTGCGCGCTCGACATCTCGACGGCTTCGACGCCCACGCCGAGCAGGCGCTCCTTGATTTCGGGGAGACGCAGCGCATGCTGGACCGCGCCGTGCAGCGTCGCGATGGCGGCCTTCGGCACGGCCACCGGCGCCACCATGCCGTACCAGCCGCTCACTTCATAGCCGGGAATGCCGGCTTCGGCGATGCTCGGCACGTTCGGTAAAGCCTGCGTACGTTTGGCCGTCGTCACGCCGAGTGCGCGGATCTTGCCGGACTGGATGTTGGAACGAGCGACCGCGACCGTCGAGAAGAAGAGGGCCACGCGTCCGCCGAGCAGATCCGTCATGGCCGGCCCGCCGCCCTTGAAAGGGACGTGCAGCATCTTCACGCCACCCATGTTCGCGAAAAGCTCGGCGGCCAGATGCGTGAGGTTGCCGATGCTGGAGGAGGCGTAGGGCAGCTGGCCCTGCTTCGCCTTGGCGAGTTGCAGCAGCTCCTTCACCGAATTGACGCCGGTGGAGGGATGCGTGACCAGAACATAGGCGCCATCGCCGACGAGAGCGACCGGCGAGAAGTCCTTCAGCGTGTCGTAAGGCAACTTGGGATAGAGGCTCGGATTGATCGCATGGCCGGCCGCAACGATCAAGAGCGTGTGCCCATCGGGCGGCGCCTTCGCGACCAGTTCCGATCCGATGATCGTATTGCCGCCGCCGCGATTGTCGACCACGACGTTCTGCCCGAGCTGCTCCATCATCTTCTGTGCGAGCAGGCGCCCGACGATGTCGTTTGCGCCACCCGGCGGGTACGGCACCACCAGGCGCACCGGGCGCGTCGGCGACCATTGCGCCTGCACCGTCAGGCTTGTCATGGCGGCAGCGCCGTACAGCACGCCTCGCGCGAGTCGAATTCCCCAACGACGATTCATCGGCTTCCTCCTGATGATTACTCTCAACCCTGGGTTGGAACCAGGCTTGCAACCCAGGGTTGGAAGTTGTTGATCAGCGACTCAAGACGCGCTCGGCGCGCCAGCTGCGCTTGACGATGCCACGGCCGATGCCGGACGTGATCGTTCCTTCCATGTAACTTGCATAGACGCGGCCTTCGAAATGGTGTGCGCGTCCTTCGTCGACGAGCACGAAGCGGATGCGATCCCCTTCCAGGCGGGATTCGAACAGTGGCAGAAACCCCACCCCCGACTC
Organism: Burkholderiales bacterium; assembly: GCA_044360365.1. Classification (GTDB taxonomy): domain Bacteria; phylum Pseudomonadota; class Gammaproteobacteria; order Burkholderiales; family WYBJ01; genus WYBJ01. Next base: position 4,254 of record JBIKKL010000002.1, read on the forward strand.
GGTACGCGCGCCGCCCTGAATCTTCTGGTGATCCTGCTTGATGTCGATATCGTAGACGTTCTGCGTCTCGCCGAGGCTCGCTTCGAGACGCCAGGCGCCTGCAACCTTCGCCGGTACGATGTAGAGGTAGTAGTTCTTCGAAATGTTGACGCTGCGATCCGGCGTCCAGTCCTGGAAGCCGAAATCGTGCGCAACGATGCGGGTACCGGGCCTGAGCTCGTTCATGAGTTTCGGTTTCAGGCGATTGACCAGGCCAGTGAGCAGGTAAAGCGTCACCACCGTGGCCTCCTTGAGGTCGGTCTCGAAGACATCGCGCTGCTCGAACCGGACGCGATCCGCCACGCCGGCCTTGCGTGCATTTTCATTCGCTTCCTCGACGAGCTTCGGGTCGATGTCCACGCCGTAACCACGTGCGCCGAACTGCGTCGCCGCAGTGATCGGAATCCGACCGTCACCCGACCCGAGATCGACGACCAGATCGGACGGCATCACGCCTGCAACGCGCAGCATCTCCTCGACGGCAACATGGGTCGACGGCAGATAGGGCGTGGGCACCTCGCCCGGCGGGAACACGCTCGCCGCACGCGCGACGCTCGACACGACCCCGACACTGCCCAACACGCACAGCCATGCAGCAAACAACCGACGCATCATGGAATCGACTCCGGCGACGCAGGATCGATGCGATCCGCGGACCGCGATTCTCCCAGCGGAATCCGCCGCGCGCTACTGAAAAAGATCGGCCGGATCGGCAGACGGCTTCGCACTCGTACGCCGCTTCAGCGCTGCCGCCACCGTGGGCGCGAAGCCGAGCAGCTCGTCGTATGCGAGCTGATAGTCCTTCGTCGCACCGCGCGCATGACCGATGAGGCCGAGGACGTACCAGGCCTCCGCGGTGTTCGGTGCTCGCTGCAGCAGAAAGTCGAGATTCGCCTCCGCAGCTTGCCATTGCTGTGTGCTCGCGAGCGTACGGGCGAGATAGATCCTTGCATCCGGCGCCATCGGCGCCAACCGCACCGCCTGCTGCAACGCGAGCGCGGCTTGCGAAAAAGCACGCAGACGAAAGTAAGCCTGCCCGAGATTGATCCATACGGCAGGCGCCCCCGGCTGCAGGTTCGCGGCGTTATCGAGCGCGCTCACTGCCTCCTTGAAGCGCCCGAGCTGCAGCAGACTGTAGCCTTTCGCGTTCCACAGCAACGCATCGGCAGGACGCAGCTTCGTGCCTCGATCGCTGTACTTGAGCGCCAGTTCGAAATCGCCCGCATCGCCGTGCAGCCGTGCCAGCGCATTGAGCAGTGCCGGATGATCCCGCTCGATCGCTTCGGCACGTGCATACGCGTTGCGCGCCGCCTCGCGCTGCCGCAACGCAAAGTAGGCATTGCCAAGATGAACCCAATCGGTCGCCTGGCTCGCGTCGAGCTTGGTCGCTCGTTCGTACTTCTGCGCGGCCAACCGCCATTGGTTCAGGTTGAAGTACGCCGCACCGAGCGCCCGCCAGTCGTCGACGTTTCCGGGCTTGACCTGTTCGGCCCGCTGCAGGATCGACACCGCCTCGGCACGCTCCCCGAGCAGGGTGAGCGCTTGCGCAAGACCGCTGAGCGCGCTCGGATCCTCCGGGTGCGCCGCAAGGGCTCGCCGCCACGTTCGTTCGGCGTCTGCCCAGCGATCGGCCGTTTGGTAAACCGAGGCCAGATTGGTCCAGGGCGTGATCCACTTCGGCTCGACCTCGGTGGCCCGCCGATACGCGGACTCGGCATCTTCACGACGGCCGCTGCGGATCGATTCGATGCCGATCTGATTCCAGATCACCGCATCGAACGGCACGGGTGTCGTGAACGCCGTGAGCTGTTTGCGCGCCTCTTCGATTCGACCGTTGCGGGCAAGCAGCCACGTCCGCTTGCGTTGCGCGTCGTCGTCCAATACACCGAGCTTCGCCGCGCGCTCCATGGCCTCCAACGCCGGACCGTGCTGCCCCTGGGCATCGAGCACTTCGGCGCGAGCCAGCCACAAGCCGATGAAATCGGGTGACGCCTTCAGTCCCTCGTCGACCGCAGCGAGCGCCTCTGCGATCCGATTGCCGAGCATATGGGCATAGGCAAGCACGACCAAGGCCTCCGCGGTGCGCGCATTGCGCTCGAGCAGACGCCGCGCGATGCGTTCCGCATCGACGGCCTCGCCGAGACCGATATGCGCCCAGCCAAGATAGAGCTGCGTCCCGTCGTCCTGCGGATAACGCGCTGCGACCGAAGCGAGTGTGCTCTTGGCATCGGCGAGTTGACCCAGGCGAAGCTGCGCCAGTCCCAGGACGCTGCCCGCGGCCGGAGAGGCCGGTTCCGACTCCAGCCAGCGGCGCGCGAACTGCGCGAGACCGCGCCAGTCCTGCGTCTGGTAGTACCGCAGAACCTCCTCCCCCCAACGGGCATCCCCGCTCGGCCCGGCGGTCGGTGGCGCCATGGGCCAACCGGGATCCTGCGGGCTGCCGGGCCGCATCGTCCCCGGCACGAGGGCGAAGCTCGCAGCCGCCAGGCTCATGAGCACCGCACCGGCGAGCCAGCGACGCCAACCCGCCGTGGAAAGCGCGGTCATGCGTTCAGTCCTCAACCCGATCGGCCCCGAGCGGGTACTCGCCGAGTTCGGGATACCCGGTCTCGATAACGCTGCCGCGGAAGCGATCGTCGACGGGTACTGGAAGCGCAGGGATCGAACGGCCATCAGCAGCCACCTTCCGATTGAAGACCCCGCGCGCGGCGAAGTGCGGATCCGCCATGGCTTCCTGCATCGTGGCGACGATCGAGCAGCAGACGTCGCGACCCGCAAACAATCGTTGCCAGTGCGCGGCATCCCGACTCGCGACGATGCGTGCCACCTCATCGTGCACTTCAGATTCCCGACCGGCATCGTCAATGTAAGCGGGATCCAGTCCGATGAGCCTGCAGAACGTTTCCCAGAACTTCTGCTCCAGCGGCGCGGCGGCAAGATAACGTCCGTCGGCCGCGCGATAGATGTTGTAGCGCGGGCTGCCACCGGTGACGAGATCACCGCCGGACGTGGGCCATTGGTTCGCCGCGATGCCGTTGCCGATTGCCCAGTACATGAAGCTGAAGAGGTTGTCGGCCATCGCGACGTCGAGCTTGCAGCCGACGCCGGTTCGATCCCGTTCGCGCAGTGCCAGCAGGATGTTGATGACAGCAGGATACGTGCCGCCGGCGATGTCTGCGACCAGTGCAGCGGGTACGACGGGGGCGCCGTCGCCGCCTGCCGCGAGCCCCAGCATGCCGGACTCCGCGACGTAGTTGAGATCGTGCGCGGCGACCTCTGCCTTGGGCCCCGCTTGTCCCCAACCCGTGATGGCACAATAGATGATGCGCGGGTTGATCGCCTTCAGCGCATCGTAGCCGAGCCCGAGCCGATCCATCACGCCGGGACGAAACTGCTCGACGACGATGTCCGCGCCTTGGATCAGTGGCCGCAGCCCGTCCACCGCGCCGGGGGCCTTCAGATCGATCGCCAGCGAGCGCTTGCCGCGATTGAGCATCGCGAAGTTGACGCTGTCGGCACCGAACTTCGGCACATAGGAGCGCATCTCGTCGCCCCGCCCCGGGCGTTCGATCTTGATGACCTCGGCACCCGCTTCGGCAAGCAGCAGCGTCGCAAGCGGACCGGGCAGCAGCGTGGAAAAATCGAGAACGCGGATACCCGCGAGCGGCCGGGAATCACTCACCGCCGATCTCGTTGTCGCGCTCGGCGCACGAGGTGGCCTGCTGCTCGATCTGCGCACGAATCTTCGCGACCTGCGCACGGCGCGCCGGCATATAGCCTTGATCGCCGTAGGCTTCCCACAGCGTCATGCTGATGTCGTGATGTTCCGCCAAGCCCGACCGTTCCAAAAGGCCGATTGGACCCTCGGGATAACCGAGGCCCAGCTTGAGCGTCGTATCCATGTCGGATGCGGTCGCAAGCCCTTCGTCCAGCCGACGCAGCGCCGCGTTGTAGTACGGGCGGATGAGGCGGTTCACGATGCGCCCCGGGACATCCTTGCTCACAGCGACTTTGAGCCCCGCCGATTCGAAGGTGGCTTTGGCCGCTTCGATCGCGCCTTGCGGCGTCGCGGGTTGACGCACAAGTTCGACCAGATCAGACGCCGGATCGCCGCCCAGCTTGAAGCGCGCGAAGCCCAGCATGTTGCTGCCCTCCTCGCCGCGCGACTCGCCGGTATAGACGCCGAGGCACTCCATGCCGAGTTCGATCACGACGGCGCGATAGCGGTCGAGCTTGCCCAGTCGCTCCAGAGCCTCGGGAATGCGATTGCCGAGCACGATCACGACTTCGCCCTTGCGCGCGGCATGCTCCAGCAGCGCATGCGGTTCCGGAAACGAGGCGCTGTCGCCCAGCGCGAGGATTTCGTAACTCATGAGATCAGCCTCCGAACATCGCGTTGCCACTGTACTTGTAGAACCCCTGCCCCGTCTTGCGACCGAGGTGCCCTGCCGCAATCATGCGTTTGACGAGCGCGGGGACCTGATTGCGCGGCTCGTTCGTCCCTGCATAAAGTGCTTCGGCGACGAGCAGATGCGTATCGAGCCCGACGAGGTCGAGCAGTTCCAGCGGCCCCATCGCGTAACCGAGCCCGGTCTTGATCGCGCGATCGATGTCGGCCGGCTCGGCAAGCCCGGCTTCGACCATGCGGATCGCATCGTTGTTGAACGGAATGAGGAAGTAGTTGAGGATGAAACCTGGGTTGTCCTTGGTCTTCACCGGAATCTGCCCGAGCGCACGACAGAACTCCCATGCTGTCTGGAACGATTCATCGCTGGTTCGCAAGCCCGGGGACATCTCCACCAGCTTCATCAACTGCGCAGGCAGGCAGAAGTGCATGCCGATCACCTGCTCATCCCGACCCGACCCTGATGCGATCTCCGTGATCGACAGTGTCGACGTATTCGATGCGAAGAGCGTCTGCGGCGGACACACCGCGTTCAGCTTCCCAAGCAGTTCGTGCTTGACCTTGAGATTCTCGAAGACGGCTTCGATGACGATGTCGCACTGGGCCATCGTGGCGATGTCCGTCGTGCTGCTCAAGTTGGCGAGGATCGTGTCGACCTCGCCGTGCGTGAGCTTCTTGCGCTCGACGGACTTGGCGAAGAAGCCCTCGGTCTGCTTGCGTGCGCGATCGAGCGCGGGTTGCGACAGATCGAAGACGATGGTGCGAAAGCCGGCCCGCGCCGCGACGATCGCGATGCCGGCCCCCATGGTGCCGCTGCCGGCGACACCGACGGTTTTGATCTTGGACATGCCTGTTCCTCGAGTGAGGGAAAAAATGCTTCTGTTGCTTCCTGGAGAAGAGGGAAAGGCGAAACGGGAATCCCCCTCTCTCCGACCCTCTCCCCCGGTAACGGGGGAGAGGGAGGCGCTCGATTCAGACGTCAATTCATTCGATGGTGCCGAATCGCTACGTCACCTCTCCCCCATGACTGGGTGAGAGGCCGGGAGAGGGGGGGGTCCTCTTCTCTTTTCCCTTTTCCCTGCACGAAACCAGCCGCTCCATTCCAACTAACGTCTAACAAAACTCCGCCCCACCAACTGCCGATGAATCTGATTCGTGCCTTCCCAGATCTGCGTAATCTTCGCATCGCGCATCAACCGCTCGACGCGATAGTCCTTGCAATAGCCGTAACCTCCGTGCAGCTGTACGGCATCCGTCGCAATGCGCATCGCGATGTCCGCCGCGCGCATCTTGAGCATCGAGGCTTCGATGCCGATGTCTGTCGTGCCGACATCCACGAGGCGGGCGACGTACCACATCCACGCTTCGCATTGAGCCAGGTCGGTCGCCATGTCGGCCAGCATGAACTGGATGCCCTGGAACTCGACGATGCGCCGCCCCGATTGCTTGCGATCGTTGATGTACGAAACGGCGTCTTCGAAAGCGGCACGTGCAATCCCGAGCGCGTGCGCTGCCACGCTCGGACGCGACTTGTTCAGCGAAGCAAGCAGCAGCTTCAGTCCATCCCCCGGTGCGCCCAGGAGGTTTCGCCGCGGCACGCGGTAACCATCGAAAGCAAGCGTTGCCGTGCTCGACGCGCGCAACCCCATCTTGTCTTCCTCGCGCACCACCGACAATCCGGGGCCGCCGCGCTCCAGCACCAGCGCAGAGATCGACTTGCGACTATCGTCGATCTCGCTCCACTTGCCGAAAACGAGCATCAAGTCCGAATGCGCACCGTTGGTGATGAACGTCTTGGTCCCGGTGACGACGATCTCGTCGCCGTCCGGTTCGAACCGCGTCGTCATGCCGGTGGCGTCGGAGCCTGCCGTCGGCTCGGTGATAACCAGCGACGCCAGCGCCCCATCGACGAGCAGCGGCAGCAGCCGCTGCTTCTGCTCTTCGTTGCCGAAGTCGATGAGCGGCTTCATGGCATGGAAGTTCGTTGCCCAGATCACGCCCGTCGAAGCACACGCCTTACTGATCTCACGCGCGCACGCGAGATAGACCGCATACGACAACCCGGCGCCGCCATACGCCTGCGGCACGAACATCCCGTTCAAACCGAGATCGTTGATGGCTTCCACGTTGTCGCGGGGAAAGTCTCCCGTACGGTCGTACTGAGCCGCACGCGGCGCAATGACATCGCGGGCGAGCGCGCGTACGGAGTCCAACACCATTTGTTCTTCGGTGTTCAGAACGAGCGCGGCGTCGAGGCGGTCGAGGACGTTCAATGATTAATCCCCTGCCCGCCATCCACATAAATCGTCTCTCCCGTCAGATAAGGGATCTGCTCGGAGAAGATGGCCGCAACCATGCGCGAGATGGCTTCCGTACCGGCATGCGTACCCGTGGGGATACGCTTGGCGAGATAGTCCTTGAGCGGCCCCTGGGTCAGCGCCTCGCGGTTGAGATCCGTTTCGATGTAACCGGGCGCCACATCGATGACGCTGATGCCCTTCGGCGCCCACTCCACCGCGAGGCAGCGCGTGATCGCACCGACGGCAGCCTTCGCCGCACAATACGGAACGTTGCGGCGCACGCCGATCTTGTCGAAGAAGGAGCCGATGTTGACGATGATGCCGCCGCCGCTCTTCACGAGGTGCGGGTAAGCTTCGCGGCAAGTCGTAAAAACTGCAGTCGCGTTGGTCTTCATCACGGTTTCGTAAACGGACGTCTCGAGTCGATCGCTCGGCCCGTCGAGATGAATGCCTGCGTTGTTCACCAGCCCATGCAGACCGCCCGCCGCTTGCGCGAACTGCGCGAGTCCGGCGCGAGCGCTCTGCTCGTCCGTCACGTCGCACGCGACATTGACGAAGCTGCCGGCGAGTTCCGCAGGGATCGCGAGGTTCTCGATACCGGTCCCCTTGCGCGAGAGGCAACCGACGCGAAACCCGCGCTTCGCCAGCTCCAATGCAATGGCGGATCCGATGCCCCGACTTGCGCCCGTAACCGCTATCGCCCGTTGTTGTGTAGTCATCGTCGTCTCAACCCGTTCGCTTCTCGACCGGCACCCAGCGGCACGGCACAGGCGCGATCGTGCCCGCTTTGGCCCACTCGACCAGTTCGCGTTTCAGAATCTTTCCGCTCGCGGTGAGCGGAAAGGCGTCCATCGTGATGAAGTACTCGGGCATGTCGAACTTCGACAACCCTTCGCGATCCAGATGCTCGAGCGCGGTGTCGGCATCGAGCTCGGTACCTTCGCGCAGGATCGCCGCGAGACACACCCGCTCGCCCAGCCGCTTGTCTGCGATCGGAAAGGCGGCGACCTTCACCACCGCAGGATGCCGCAGCATCAGGTTCTCGATGCGGGAAGGGAAGATGTTGTGGCCGCCGCGGATGATGAGGTCCTTCTTGCGGCCGATGATCTGCAGATTCCCCTGCTCGTCGAGGCGTCCGAGATCCCCGCTCATGAACCAGCCGCCGGCATTGAACGAGTTCTCCGTCGCGCTTTGATTGTCGAAGTAGCCCAGCATCAGCAGCGCGCCGCGCGTACCGATCTCCCCGGTCGCACCGACGGGCACCTCGATGTCCGGATTCTCCGCATCGAAGATGCGCGTCTCGTACCCCGGCGCTGCACGCCCGCAGGTGGCGGTGATGGTTTCGACATCGTCGTCGGGCAGCGTGTACTGGTGCGAGCCGTTCTCCGTCATGCCGTAGATGTTCTGCGGCTTGATGCCCAAATCGAGAAAGGCGCGTGCCGTCTCGGGCGGAATCACCGAGCCGGCCATGTAGAACAGATCGACCTTGCCGAGCTGCTGCATGCCTCGGGCCTTCATGTCGGCGAGGACATCGATGGCATGCGTCGGCACACCCATGACGTAGCTCGAGCCTGTATCGACGATCCAGTCGAGCGGCTTCTTGCCGGGCGGCGGATCGTTTACGACGACTTCGAAGCCGGACACCAGGCTTTGCTCGAGCGCGACCGTGCCGATGTGATGACTGAGCGGGCTGTGGCTGTAGAGGACCGTGCGGTGATCGTGACTCCAATCCTTCACCATGGCCCGACCGTTCGCGAGCAGCGTGTTGTCCGAATGCAGCACGCCCTTGGGCATCCCCGTCGTACCCGAAGTAAATGCGAGGTAGACGATCTTGTCGGGGTTGAGATCGGGCGGCGGGAGCTTGCCGACATCACCGGCGCCTTGCGCGGGGAACACATGTATGCCTTCCGTTTCGGCGCTCGTTCGGTCTGCGGCATCCAGCCGATACACCCGCTTCATGCACTCGAGACCGCGAGCTCGGGCAAACACGTCGTGCCGATCAGCATCGGCACCGTACCCGGGCTGGGCAAACAAGGCCGCCGTCTGGATGCGCTCCAGGAGCGTGACGATCTCCTCGACGGTATAGTTCTGATGCAGCGAGGGATTGCAGACGTAGCCGTTGCGCGAGCAGGCGAGAAACACGATCGCGGCTTCGACCCGGTTCGGCAGCCATACCGAAACGCGCTGGCCACGCTTGAGGCCTGCCGCATGCAGATCCGCCGCGAGTGCATCGACCCATTGCAGCCCCTCGCTCCACGTAATGCGTCGGCGCGAATCGCGAAAGGCGTAGTCCTGGGGGCGTTCCTCTGCGTGCCGCCGGAGCAGAGAATAGAAGGTGTCGTCGCGCCACCAGCCTTGCGCATAAAAGCCGCGTGCCTTCTGCGGATCGTGCAGGGTGAGTAGGGTGCTCATGCGTGGTCGGAATCGCTGCGAGAGGGTCGATTGTAAGCGCTACGAGCGAACAGGATCGATTTTCGGGATGCAGAAATCCGCGGCCGCTCCCGATGAAGACCCCACGACGCAACCGTGGCATCATGGCGACTTTGCTCGACCCACCTGCCCGCCCCCGAGAACAATCACGCAGGACGTCGAGGCGACGACCGCGAACGTTGCATACCAGCGCCGAGTACCGGCGTAGGGCACGTGCGCACCACCCCGGATGGAGACCGCAATGAACTACGACCTCGTCATCAGAAACGGCAGCCTCGTCGACGGCACCGGTGCCGCCCGCACCAGCGGCGATCTCGCCGTCAGCAAGGACCGCATCGTGGCCATCGGCACGGTGACCGGCAAGGGCGCCGAAGAGATCGATGCCACGGGCCAGATCGTCTGCCCCGGCTTCGTCGATCCGCACACCCACTACGATGCGCAGATCACCTGGGACGATCTGCTCTCCAGTTCGGCCGAGCATGGCATCACGACGGTCGTCATGGGCAACTGCGGCGTAGGCCTCGCCCCGTGCAAGCCCGGGGACCGGGAACTGCTCGCCGACGATCTCGTCACCGTCGAGGGCATCGACAAGGAAGTTCTCATGCAAGGCGTGCGCTGGGAATGGGAAAGCTATCCCCAATACCTCGACGCCGCCGAGAAGAACGGCTCCGCACTCAATCGCGCCTTTCTCGCGCCGCTCGCTCCCTTCCGCACCTACGTGATCGGGCGTGAAGCCAACGAACGTGCGGCCACTTCCGAGGAGACGACGAAGATCGCACAGCTGCTGCAACAAGCGATGGAAGCCGGCGCCTGGGGAATCACCACCACCTTCAATCGCCAGCACATCGGCCATGGCGGCAAGCCGCTTTCGGCACGTCTGGCGAGCCGCGACGAGTTGGGCGCCTACGCCGGCGTGCTGAAGAAGCTCGACCGCGGCATCCTGCAGTTCGCACTGACCAAACGCTACGCGACGTTCGCCGAGGACGAGGAAGAAACGCTGAAGTTCATGCTCGACGCAAGCGGGCGCCCGGCCACCTGGCTCTCGCTCAACAATCTCGTGGAAATGCCCGGCGCGATCGAAGCGATCCTCGACCGCATCGAACCGCTCATCAAGCGCGGCGGCGTACCGCAGATCCTCACGCGCCCGCTGCTCTTCGACATGAACCTGCGCCGTCCCTTCATGTTCTCGGAAATGACCTGCGCCCGGCCGCTGTTCGATGCTTCGTTCGAGAAGCAGATGGGCATCTATGCCGATCCCGAATTCCGACAGGCGTTCAAGGAAGAACTGAAGCTCGGCCGCAAGTGGACCACGCTCGCGCGCAACGTGATCGTCGTCTCGGTCGAGAACCCCGCGCTCAAGTCCCTCGAAGGCAAGACGGTGGGCGAAATCGCCGATGCGCGCGGCAAGGACGCCAACGACACCTTCTTCGACATCTCCGTCGAAGACAATCTGAACGTCAAGTTCGTCGTCCCGCGCGCGAACACGGATCACGCGGGCATCGGCCGCCTGCTGAACGACTCGCGCACGATGATCGGCCTCTCGGACGCCGGTGCCCATCTCGACATGCTGTGCGAGTCGGGCTACACGACGTATGTGCTCGGCCACTGGGTGCGCGAACAAAAGGCGCTCACGCTCGAGCACGCGATCAAGCGCATCACGAGCGAGCCGGCGGATTTCTTCGGGCTGGATCGCGGTCGACTGAAGGTGGGCGGCCACGCGGACATCTGCATCTTCGACGAGAAGAAGATCAATTCGCCCATGCGACCGACCCCGGTGAAGGATCTCCCGGCGGGCGGCTCGCGCCTCTACTGCAAGGCCGAAGGCATTTCGCACGTGATCGTGAACGGTCAGGCAGTTTATCGCGATGGGCAGCCGACGCAGGCGCGGCCGGGGAAGGTACTGCGGTCGAGCTGAAGCGGAGGGTGGGGAACAGTCGAGGGCAAACATTCGATCCGTTGCCCGCGAATCGCGTCCACGGAATTCGCGGTTCGCGCGAACCGCTCCGGCTTTTCCCTTCCCCTATTCCCCGCAGTTCGGGCGCCTCAGTGCCCGAACTTCCCACTATCCGGCTTGCGCTTCTCCGCAAACGACTTGCCCAGTTCCGCGTGTTCGTCGGTGTCGAGATACAAGCGCAGCAGCAGATCGTGCGACACGCGGGCAAGCCCGCCCACGCCGCCATGGCGTGCGGTAAACGCAGCCTTGATCGACGCAAGTGCAAACGCGCCGCGGTCGGCGACTTCCAGTGCCATCTTGCGCGTCTCTTCCTTCAACTTGTCATCGGGTACAACACGATTGATGAGCCCGATCGCCTGAGCTTCCCTGGCGGATAGGCGCGGATTGAGATACCACATCTCCTTCGCCTTCTTCTTGCCGACGAGGTCTTCGAGATACCACGTGCCGTAGCCCGCATCGAAGCTGCCCATCATCGGGCCGACCTGGCGAAACACCGCACTTTCCTTCGCGATGGTGAGATCGCACATGACCTGCAGCACCTGCCCGCCGCCGACGGCAAAGCCGTTCACCGAGGCGATGACGGGCTTCTGCAGCCGGTCGATGGATTCGTAGATCTCCAGCGTCGGCAGCATTCCGGCATAGAGGTTGGTGTCTTCCAGGCCATCCTTGCGCCCGCCGATGCAGAAGAACTTGTCGCCGGCGCCGGTAAGCACGAGCACGCGTGTGCGCGACTCGCGCCGGATGTCATTGATGCAGTCGCGGATCTCGTGACACATCGTCGGGTTGAACATGTTGCCGTCGTGCGGGCGGTTGAGCGTCAGCCAGCCGATCGGGCCTTCTTCTTCGTAGAGGATGGTTTCGTAAGCCACTTCGTTTCACTCCGTTTCGACCAATGAAAATCGTCAGACGATCCTGTCCGCACGCAGGCGTTCGATTCGCCCGGCATCGTAGCCGAGCAGACTGCCGAGCACGCTCTGCGTGTGCTCGCCGAGCCGGGGCGGGGCCATGCGCACACCGGCTTCGGCGCCGTCGACCCGAATGCCGAGCCCGACCTGCGGAATCGCGCGGCCGTCGACATCCAGCCGATAGACGACACCGCGCTCCTGCAGCGCAGGATCCGTTGCGACCTCGTCGACGCGATAGATCGGCCCGGCCGGCACGTTCGCCTTCGCGAGCAAGGGCAACCAGTGATCGCGCGGGCGGGTCTTCAACACGGCAGCGATGCGCTCGACGATCTCGGCACGTGCCGCCTGGCGCTGCGCGTTGGTCGCGTACCTGGGATCTTCGCCGACCGCGGGCTCGCCCACCGCACTCCAGAAGCGCTTCCAGATGCCGTCGTTACCGAGCCCGAGATTCAACGGCGCATCGGCCGCATGAAACACCTGGTAGACCGCAATGACACTGTCTTTCGCGCCGGTACGCCGGGGCACGATGCCGGAGCCGAGAAAGGGCACGATGCGCGGGGCCATGAATCGCGTCATGCTGTCGACCATGGCGACATCCAGCACATGGCCTCGGCCGGTGCGGGCACGATCGAAGAGTGCCGCGAGCGTCACCATTGCGGCGTCCATGCCGGCGATGAGATCTGCCGCCGGCGTGCCGACCTTCTGCGGATCATTCTCCGCCTCGCCGGTCAGATCCATCACGCTCGAGTAGCCTTCGGCGATGAGGTCGTAGCACGGCATGTCGGCGCGCGCACCCTGCAACCCGAATCCCGTCAGGGACACATGGACGATATCCCTGCGCAGCGCGGACAGCGTGGCCGGGTCGATGCCGAGCTTGCGCTGCGCGCGGCTGACGAGATTCACCAGCACGACATCGCACTGTTTCACGAGATCGTGCAGCACGGCACGTCCGGCATCACCCGCGAAATCGAGCGTGATCGACTGCTTGTTGCGGTTCACCGAAAGAAACCAGAGCGACTCGCCATCGAGGAACGGCGGCCCCCAGGCACGACAATCGTCGCCCCGGCCGGGGCGCTCGACCTTGATCACCTCCGCGCCGAGATCGGCCAGCAGCATCGTGGCGTAAGGCCCGGCAATGGAGGTCGTAAGGTCCAGAATACGGACCCCGGCAAGCAGATCGAAGCCCGCCGTAAGCGTCCGGGACGGCAGGCCGTTCAGGGGCAGCGTAGCGTCGGCGCTCATCGGTGCTCTCGTGGATTCGGCAGTGTTGGGAGGACGCGGCCCGCCCGGGAGCGTGCCGTCGATATGCGAGCCGAGGTTACCATAGCCGGCACGACGCGCTGCCCCTCGGCCGACAGCCGCATCCCGGGCGTCGCGATGCGTAATCCACACGACCGCGCCTGTTCGCGACTACGCCGCATCGAGCCTCCGACCACCCTTTCCCGGCACCCGCGGTGAGGGTTAACATCGAAGGGTCATGACCTCAGTCCGTCGCCTGCGCATCGTCAGCTGGATCGCGATGTTCGCCCTCCTCGCGAGCGTGCTCGCGCCCGTCGCCGTGCGCGCGATGGCGGTGTGGACGGGTTCGTCCTCGCCGTGGGACGAGATCTGTACCGCCTTCGGCATCAAGAAGGCTTCGTCCCCCGTTTCGGCGACCACGCAAACGCCCGACGACTCGGGCGGCACCCGAGCCCAGGGTGATTGCCCATTCTGCCTGCCGAGCGGGAACCCCGCCGCGCTGCCCGCCCAACCCTCGGGTGTGCCGCCGGCCGTCGAGCGTGACAACGCCCGATATCTGTTCTTCTTCATCAGCGCTGCGCCGCCTCGCGTCCTTACGGACAACGCGCAGCCACGCGCCCCGCCACACTCCGCCTGATCGGTTCCCCTCGGCCGCGCGTCGCCCTCGTTAGGGTCGCGCGTCTCTTGCATCGTTCATGAGGAACACACCGTGTCGGGTTCGACCAAACTCGCTACGTTCTTGAGCATCATCGGTACGCTCGCCCTCGGGCCGCTGATTTGGTTCATCGCGGTTGTACTGGCCCCCGCCCTGTTGCCCACACCGCAGCCCCAGCAAATGCAGTTGATTCCGGTTTATCCGGCGCCCAGTCCGCCTACGGAGTTGCAAGCCTCCGTTCGTACGGCGGACGCACGCTTGCCCTACCGCAGCACGCCGGAACCCATCCCGGACCGCTGGCGGTTTCGCGCCGACGGCACGCTCGAGATGCTGCTCGAAAGCAGATCGTCCACCTATTCATCCCACCCCCCACCCAGGAGCCAACCATGAAGAAAGTCATCCTCTCCACCCTCGTCCTCGCCGCGCTGAGCGGCCCCGTCGCCGCTCAAGTGAAGGTCGGCGATCCCTGGGTTCGCGCCACCGTACCGCAGCAGAAAGCAACCGGTGCGTTCATGAGCCTGACGGCGGAGAAAGGCACGCGGCTCGTGGAGGCGAAGTCGCCGGTGGCCGGTGTCGTCGAGATCCACGAGATGGCAATGGAAAACAACGTAATGAAGATGCGTGCCATCCCCGGTCTCGACCTGCCGGCAGGCAAGCCCGTCGAATTGAAGCCGGGCGGTTACCACGTCATGTTGATGGAGCTGAAGGAGCAGATGAAGGACGGGCAGTCCGTCCCCATCACGCTCGTCGTCGAGGACAAGGACAAGAAGCGTCAGTCGATCGAGATCAAGGCCGTGGTGCGCCCGCTGACGCAGACCATGAAGAAAAGCGGTCACAGTCACTAAACCACAGGCCGGCGGCAGACAAGTTGCAGTTGCATGTCTTGCCCCGGCTCATCGCGAATCATGAACTACGATCCAAGAATCGGTGGTGCAACTTCTAATTGCGTGCGGGGATGGAGCAGTTTTCTCGTCGCCGCCGCGTTCATTTCAGGGGCGTTTGCTGCGTTCGATGCAGCCGGCGCCGAGAACGCCTCCTCCCGCCGCTTCGACGACGCCGCCCGCTGGTCGACGGTGTTCGACGATCCCGCGCGCGACGAATGGCAGAATCCCGAAGGGATTCTTCAGGGTCTCGAGCTTGCTCCCGACTCGATCGTTGCCGACATCGGCGCGGGAACAGGCTACTTCAGCGCGAAGCTCGCGCGCGCCGTGCCCCGCGGCAGGGTCTACGCCGTCGACATCGAACCTTCCATGGTGGCGCATCTGCGCGAACGCTTCGCCGCCGCGGGTGCCGCAAACGTCGAAGCGATCCAGGCCTCGCGCGACAGCCCCAATCTCCCCGAAGCGGTCGATGCCGTGCTGCTCGTGAACGTGCAGAGCCTGGTCGCGAATCCGGGCGATTACTTCCTGCGTCTGAAGACACGCCTCAGGCCGAACGCGCGCGTAGCCATCGTGTCGACGCGGCCGGATGCCGAGCGTGGCGCAGTGAAGTCGATGCGGCGCCCGCCTGAACACGTGAAGCGCGAAATGGCCAGGCAGGGTTACGTACTGTATGCCGAGCACGACATTCTGAAGTACCAGTACTTCCTGGTGTTCAAAGCCGACGGTCCGTCGCCAGACGCAGGTCGCTAATTCCCAGGCCAGACGAGCATTCCGCGCGTGCAGCCGCATCGCGTATCATCGCCGCGTCCATCCCGACGCGACGACATGAGCATCTACGCCTTCAAGCCGCGGTTCCAGGCATTGCTGCGCCCCATCGTGCGCGCTTTGCATCGAGCCGGGGTAACTGCCAATCAGGTGACCCTCTTCGCCTGCGTGATCTCGATTGCGGCAGGCACAGCGGTCGCGCTCAATGCGGACGATCTTCGCTGGTTCCTGCTCATTCCCGTCTGGTTCTTTCTGCGGATGGCATTCAATGCCATCGACGGCATGCTCGCACGCGAGCATGATCAACGTTCGGTGCTGGGTGCGTATCTGAACGAACTGACTGATGTCGTTTCCGATGCCGCGCTCTACGTGCCTTTCGCCTTTTTGCCCGGCGTGCATCCGCTCGTCCTCGGCGGCGTCGTACTGCTGGCTGCCGTCAGCGAGATGACAGGCGTGCTCGGCAGTGCGCTCGGCGCCTCGCGGCGCTACGACGGACCCATGGGCAAGAGCGATCGGGCATTCGTCTTCGGTGCGCTCGGGCTCTCCATCGGTCTTGGCGTCGTCCCCGGGGAATGGCTAACGTTCGTGCTCGCCGGTATCGGCCTGCTCGTCTGCCTGACGATCGTCAATCGGGTTCGACGCGGCATCGCAGAGATCGATTCAAGGAGTAGTGCATGAACGATGCAGGTTCGCTCGGCGCGCCGAGTCGAGCGGCACAATCGATCGAGGGCAAGCGGATTGCCGAAACGCACACGTTCGTCACACACGACGGCACCGAACTCTTCTATCGTCACTGGCCTGCAGCGCGACCAGGCGACCGACGCCGCGGCATCGTCCTGTTTCATCGCGGTCACGAGCATTCGGGGCGTCTGCAGCACGTGGTCGACGAACTCGCACTGGAGACCATCGACATGTTCGCCTGGGATGCACGCGGGCACGGCCGCTCGCCCGGCGAACGCGGCGACAGTCCGAGCTTCGGTGCTTCGGTGAAGGACATCGACAGGTTCGTCCGTCACATCGCGCAAGTGCACGACATCCCATCGACCGAGCTCGCCATCGTGGCACAGAGCATGGCCGCGGTGCTTGTCGCGACGTGGGTTCACGACTATGCGCCGCGCGTACGCTGCCTTGCGTTCACCTCGCCCGCCTTCAAGGTGAAGCTCTACGTGCCGTTCGCGCGGGCGGGTCTCGGGCTCATGTATCGCCTGCGCGGCAACTTCTTCGTCACCTCCTACGTCAAGGCGCGGTTCCTGACCCACGATCCGGAACGCATGCGCAGCTATGACGAGGATCCGCTGATCGCCCGCGCCATTTCCGTTCGCATCCTGCTCGGCCTGTACGAGGCGGCCGAGCGCATCGTCGCCGACGCGCAGTCCATCCGCGCGCCGCTCCTGCTGCTCGTATCCGATACGGACTGGGTCGTGCACCGAGGTCCGCAGGAAGCCTTCTTCGATCGCCTGGGCTCGAAGATCAAGGAGAAGCACGTCCTGCCGAATTTCCTGCACGACACCCTGGGGGAGAAGGATCGGCATCTTGCCATCGACCGGATCCGCGACTTCGTGCTGCGAATGTTCGAAGGCGAATGTGCTGCCGATTCGCAGCGCAAAGCCCATCGTGAGGGCCACGCCTACGATGAAGAGCAGTCGCTGCGTCGTCCGTTGCCCGCCCTCTCGCCGCGCAATCTCAACTTTGCACTGACGCGCCTGTCGATGCGCACGCTGGGTCGACTCTCGAGCGGCATCCGCCTCGGGCTCGCCACAGGCTTCGATTCCGGTGCATCGCTCGACTACGTCTATCGCAACCAGGCCGAGGGCAGACTCGGCCTGGGCAAGCTCATCGATCGAGGCTATCTCGATGCGATCGGCTGGCGTGGCGTGCGCATACGCCGCGAACATCTTCGCACTGCGATTGCCACTGCAGCGGATCGACTGAAAACGCACGGCAAGCCGATTCGATTCGCGGACATGGCCTCGGGTCCCGGCCGCTATGTTCTCGATGCGCTCGCCGAAGCCGGCGTGCAGCCGGAAGCCATCCTCCTGCGCGACATCGTGGAGGCAAACGTCCTCGCGTGCCGGAAGGAGATCGAACAACGCGACTTGCGATCGATCGCCCGCTGCGAGCGTGCGGATGCATTCGATCCCGCCTCGGTCGCAGCGCTCGATCCTGCCCCCACGCTGACGCTCGTCTCGGGTTTGTACGAACTTTTCTCCGACAACGCTCGTGTGAGCACATCGCTCGCCGCGATCGGTCGTGCGATGGCGCCCGGCAGTTGTCTCGTCTATACGGGTCAGCCTTGGCATCCGCAGCTCGAACTGATCGCACGCACCCTGACGAGCCACCGCGATGGGCAGCCGTGGATCATGCGCCGACGCAGTCAGGCGGAACTCGACGAACTGGTGCGTGATGCCGGATTCGAGAAGCTCGAGCAGTGGATCGACGCATGGGGCATGTTCACGGTATCGCTCGCGGTGCGCACCGACGCCGGATCGTGAGCGCCGGGCGCGGGTCGGTCGAACCGCATCCCTGGAAGACCGGGCTCGCGTGGCTCGCCTTTCTCGGCCCGTTCTTCTTTGCGAGCTACGGCTTCGCGAACTGGATGGCAGCCCAACGCACATCGGTAGGCGCGATCGTGTTCGAGTGGGAGCATGCGATCCCGTTCCTGCCCTGGACGATCGTTCCCTACTGGATCATCGATCTGCTCTACGGTATCTCGCTCGTGCTCTGCGCGACGAAAGCGCAGTTGCGAAATCACGTTGCCCGACTCTTCTTCGTGCAATGCGCGGCCGTGCTCTGCTTCCTCCTGTTTCCGCTGCGCTTCACTTTCGAGCGCCCCGTCGTCGACGGCAGCTTCGGCTGGATGTTCGCGGCACTGGAAAGCTTCGATCAACCGTTCAATCAGGCGCCGTCGCTGCACGTTGCATTGCTCGTGGTGCTGCTGCCCGTCTATCTGCGTGCTGTGCCGCCGCGCCTTCACATCGTCGTGCACGCGATCGCCCTGCTCATCGGCGTCTCCGTGCTCACCACATGGCAGCATCACTTCATCGACATTCCCACAGGGGTGTGGCTGGGCGTTTTCACCGTCTGGCTGCTGCGCGACGATGCGCCTCGGCAGCGGTGGCGATTAGAACGAGCCCGGTGCGCAATACGACGCCGACTGGCGGCATACTACGCGGCGGGCGGCGCCCTGTGCGCGGTCGCCGCAGTCGTCGGACAAGGGGCATGGCTCTGGCTCCTATGGCCCGCTTCCGCGCTGACTTTGGTTGCGCTCGTCTACCTCATCGGTGACGGGCACGCCTACGCAAAGAACGAGCACGGCAACCTGTCGGTCGCGAGTCGGCTTCTGTTCGGCCCGTACCTGGTCGGCGCCCGAATCAATGCGCTGCTCTGGACACGGCGCGATCCGCAGGCCGCCGAAGTGCACGGGAACGTCTACATCGGCAGTATCGTCAGACCCTGGCTGCACAGCACATCGCGTTCCGCGGCCGTGGTGGATCTCTGTGCGGAGATCAGCGGCAACGCCAACGAACGGCACTACGCAGCGATCCCGATGCTGGACCTCGTCGCGCCGACCCCAGACGAGATCACTCGCGCCGTTCATCGCATCGTCGAGGCGCACCGCCACGGCCCCGTGCTCGTGGCGTGCGCCCTCGGCTACTCGCGCAGTGCATCGGCAATCGTCGCGTGGATCGTACACACGGGACGGGAAGCGTCGATCGAATCGGCCGTCGAGCGACTGCGCCGGATCCGGCCTCGCATCGTGCTCGGAGAGGACCATCGCCAGGCAGTTCGCGCCTTTCTGAACACCGTGCCGTGTGACCTCGGGCGCATCGAACCGATAGCTGGGCCTATCCCGATGGATCCTGCCTTGCCGGACCGACCGGCAACGCGCTGAGGCAGGACGCGCCGAGACCGCTCCGACGATGCACGTCTATACAACACTTGCTCTCGGCATCCTCGTCGCGCTGGTCGCGGCGACCCTCCTCGGCCGGATCATCAAGCGTCATCGCTCGCCCCACGAACCGCATGCCGTCATCGACAACATGAACACCCGTATCGATGCGTGGTGGATCATCGCGTCGCTCCTGTTCGCAGCGTCATGGCTCGGCGCCGTCGGCCTCGCCATGCTGTTCGCTGCAGCATCGCTGCAAGCGTCACGCGAATACGTTCCCGGGATGCCGGCAGCAGCGTGGGTGTCGTTGGCCGCAGCGATCGCCCTGCAATATGTCCTCGCTGTCGGGGGACCTTCGATCGTGTTCCTGCTCATGCTGCCCCTGATCGTTGCGGCGATCATCGGGGCGTCTGCACTCGGCATACCGCGGCGGGCGCACTCCAACCGCCTGTCCGGCGCATTGCTGCTGTGCGTCTACTGCGTATCCCACGTACCTGCGCTGACGTCGCTGGAAGTGCCCAACGCAGCCGGCAGCCACCTCGGCCCCGCGCTGTTCCTCGTCATCGTCGTGCAGGCAAGCGACGTGATGCAGTACATTGCAGGCAAGCTCGCGGGCCGACATCCGATCGCGCCGCGGTTGTCCCCCGGGAAAACCGTCGAGGGCGCACTGGGTGGGCTGCTTGGCGCCGGTGTGCTCGGGGCCGCTCTGGCTGCATTGACCCCGTATGGCGTCGGCACGGCAGCGGCGCTGGCCGTCGGGCTCGCTGCGCTCGGCATCGCCGGCGGGCTACTGTTCTCCGCCATGAAGCGCAAGCGGGGCATCAAGGATTGGAGCGATGTCATCCCGGGTCACGGCGGCGTGCTCGACCGCCTGGATTCACTCTGCCTCTGCGCACCTGCCTTCTATCATCTGCTGCGCATCTCGTACGGCACCTGAGCGGGCGATCAGTTCGGCATCACACGCTTGCGGGCGCGGCCCAAGAGCCAACCGACGAGGATCCCGCCGAGCGCTCCGCCAACACCGGCGTAGCCCACCATGTCCTTCGCCTCGGCGATGAGTGAATTGGTGAAGACGTTCGACGACAAATGCATCGAGGCGACCTTCCACTGGCCGTCGATCCTGACGGAGGTGGAAGTCCAGCGCGAACTCAGTTTGAACGACCCGCGCGATACGGGAAAGAATTCGTCCTCCATGCTGCCGTCCGCGACAGCCACCTCGCCGTTGCCGTAAAAACGCGCCGGCGCTTCGACCTTGGCCGCGGTCAGATACTTGTCGATGTAGCGCTTCTCGCCCTTGACCATGCGATGGTAATAGGCCTTGATCTCGTCGTGGCCACGCGAGATCTCGCCATTGAGCCAGGTCACGGTCGCATGAGGATGCATCTGCGCCACCATGCGATCCACGTTCTGATCGTTGATGCCGGCTTCGATCTCGCGAAAGACCTTGAGCAACGCCTGCCGATCCTCCTGGTGCGGATCGGTCGTATCGGCTGCCATCGAGGGTGCCACGACCGAACACGCACACACCGCCAAAACGGCCCCCAATGCTCGCATGCTCACTCCCTGGATAATCGTTCTAGTACCGGACAACGCAGTTGACACCAACCCCGGTGAACCTCACGCAGCCCTGCAAACGATGCGCAACCGGTCACGCATGTAGGGACGTACCTTCAGCGTCCACGGTGTCTCCACTGCCTTCGCCCACGCTTGCGTCTTTACGACGTCGGGCGAATCGAGGTGATACAACGCCAGGTACTTCTGCGGGCATCCGTTCGTCGCCACGAAGCGCCGGGCGAGGATGCAGCCTGGCACGGCCGACAGCGCCGGGATATGCTCCTCGTTGTACCAGCGATTGAACTCTTCCTCGCCTTCGGGCGCAGCACTCATGCCGTTCACCAGCAGACCGGCCGCCCCCTTGGGACTCGCCACATCGCCAGGCAGCGTTTGCCGGCCTTCGAACATCATCAGCGACGGACTCCCCGCAGCGATGCGTGCATCCTGCTCGGAACCGGCCGCCTTGAACGCCGCCGAAGCGGCCACGGCGACATCGCCCAGATCGTAAACGGCGATCGATACGTTCGCATCTTCGATGTTCACGAATCGCTCTGCCGCGAGCACGCCGGGAACCGCCCCCCGCCTGGGCAAGCGCGTGCCGCGGTACCACTCAGCCACGTCGCTCTGCGGCAGAGCCGCGTGATTCGCAATCTCCAGTACGAGACCGAGTGCCATGATCAGTCGATCCTCACATTCGCGGCCTTGACCACCGGCGCCCACTTCGCGAGTTCGCTCTGGATGAACTTGGCAAAGGCGTCAGGCGTGCCCCCGACGGGCTCGTAGCCCAGGCCGATCATGCGATCCCGCATCGCGGGCGTCGCGATGATCTTGTTCAGTTCCGCATTGAGGCGATCGAGGACGGGCGCGGGCAAGCCTGCGGGTGCGAGGATGCCGTTCCAGGAGGTCACGTCGTAGCCGGACACGCCCGCTTCGGCCATCGTAGGCAACTCCGGGAGCGAGAGCGCGCGCTTGCCGCTCGTCACCGCGAGCGCGCGCAGCTTGCCGGCCTTGAGGAAGCCCATCATCGACGCGGGTTCACCGAAGATCATCCCGACCTCGCCGGAGAGCAGTGCCACCGCGGCGGGGCCACCCCCTTTGTACGGCACGTGCACGATCTGCAGCCCGGTCTTCATCTTGAAAAGTTCGCCGGCCAGGTGATTGATGGCGCCGTTGCCGCTCGATGCATAGGAGAGCTGGTCGGGCTTCGTCTTGACCAGGGCGATCAACTCTCGGACGCTTCTCACCGGCAACGAGGGATGCACGACGACGAGCTGCGGTACCGAGGCGAGCTGGATGATCGGAGCAAGGTCAGCCGTCTTGAAGGGCATCCGACGATAGATGTGCGGATTGATCGAGTGCGTGCCCGAATACGCGAACACGATCGTATAGCCGTCGGGCGGCGATTTCGCGGCGAGTTCTGCACCGATGTTGCCCGCCGCACCGCCGCGGTTATCGATGACGACC
Organism: Burkholderiales bacterium; assembly: GCA_044360365.1. Taxonomy (GTDB): domain Bacteria; phylum Pseudomonadota; class Gammaproteobacteria; order Burkholderiales; family WYBJ01; genus WYBJ01. The sequence goes on from JBIKKL010000002.1 coordinate 26,734, forward strand.
TGCTGACCAAGCGCATCGCCGAGCGGCTGGTTGATCAGGCGCGACATGATGTCTGCACCGCCCCCCGGTGGCCATGGCACGATGAAACGAACCGGCTTCGACGGATAGCTCTGCGCAGACGCGGGCACGACCGAGAACAGGGGTAACGCAAAGAGGCTCGCCACGGCGAGCCGGGATTTCCAACGGCGGGTCATCGATGTCTCCTGTTTGGACCGAGCGCGCGAAACGCAAAGACCAGGATGCCGAACGCGTGCTCAGTGCCATGACGCGGGCGAGCGATTATGGCTCAGCCGGCATGGCCTTGTGAAATACTCGCGTGGCGGGCCGATAGATCGCGACTTCCGCAGCGAGGTCCGTACGTACTTGTGACAGCGGCACCACGGCGATCCCCCGATAGGGAGTCGACTTGTCGACCGCCACCGCCTCCAGCCAGACGAAGTCGAGGCCCGGCGTCTCGCGCGGTGCCGGCACATCCCAGAGGAGCATGACCTCGTCGTTCGAAACCGCGGGAGCGATGTCCAGCCCCGCGAACAGATTGCGCCGATACCAGCGCTTGTCGATGAGCGGCAGAAACTCGCCCAGCCCGCGGATGCTGAGGTAATACGGATCGGCGAACACGTCGGCCGAGCGCATGCTGTACATCGCGAGCGAGGGCGAATTGAGCGTCGAATCGGTCTTGAAGCGCTGCGCTGAATCGACGCCGGCGACCGTCGCCATGATGTGCAGATGATGGAGGTACCAGACGTCCCAGTCCGCTTCCCGTCCGGGATCGGTCAAACCGCTCTGACTCATGAAGATCATCGCTCGTTTCTCCGGTCAAGACGGTGCAAAGCGCGCTGCATTGCGCCCGGCGATGCGTCCGGAGACGAACGCCCAGGCGAGATGATGTCCGTGCCCTTCGAGCAGCAATCCGCCCTGCCCTACGGATCCAGCCGCGAAAAGCCCGGGTATGGCCTTGTCATCCGCGCCCAGGACCTCCATGGCTTCGCTCACCTTCAACCCGCCGTCGGCAAACACGCAATAGCTCTTCACCGGACCGAGCGCATAAAACGGGCCGCGCTCGATCGGCGGACGCTCACCGCGTCCGGACTCATTGTAGGCTTCGATGGTGCGCGTGAGCGTCTGTACCGGCATCGCAAGCGAGACGGCGAGTTTGGCCAGCGTGTTCTCGCAGTGATAGGCATCGCGCCGACTGCGGCGGTAGTCGGAAAGATAAGCGTAGGAGATGCCGGGTGCGGTGGAGATGAAATTCGGCCAGGCGCGAAACTGCTCGGCGACGGCCTGATCGAAAACGATGTAGGCGATCTTGTACGGCTGCTGCGGAAGTTCGTAGCCCGGAGCGTCGAGTTCGTCGCAAAAGCGGCGGCCTTCGACATTGACGAGCACTGCGCCCTGCGCGAAGAGCTTGGGCGACGGCCCGAGCACCGTCGTGAGAAACCCCATCATGAACGGGCGCAGCAGCCGTTGCGGGAGAAATCGGTAGCCCAGCGCCATCATTCGCGCCAACAGCGTCGATGGCGGCAGCTTGCGCATCCACGTCTCTTTCTTGGGCGGGAGGAAGCGCATGATCGGACCGCGCACCACATCGCCGTTGACGACGCTGGCCCCCAGGGCGAGGGCGAGCTTGTGGCCATCGCCCGTGCTGGTCGACACGACGGCATCGACGTTCACGACCTCCGGCTTCGCGAAATGCGCCTTGAGATCACGGTCCGCGCTGAAATCGCCGCTCGCCAGTACGACGCCCTGACGAGCACGGAATCGCTTCTTGCCGTCGTCGGTGCGGCACTCGACCCCGACGACACGCCCATCCTCGACGATGAGCCCGGCGACGCGCACCGATGTACGCAACTCGACACCGAGCCCCCTGCAATGACGCACCAGGCGTTGCGCGAACGCCTTGGCGCTGGGCACGATGTTGTGCATGCGGGCGACGCGATGCGGTGGTTCAGGCATGGGCCCCACGAACACGACACCGAGCGACATCAGCCAATTCAGCGCGTCGGTGCTCTGATCGACGAGGATGCGTCGAAGACGCAGGTTATCCCGGGGATCGAGCGGCCCGTTGTGCTTGCTCAGATCCTCGAAATGCCATTCGGGGGAATCCTCGATGCCGGCACGCTTCTGCAGGGACGTCTGCGTCGCCGTCATCGTGCCGACGGCCCACGAGGTCGCCCCCCCCGGCTCGCGCGTCTTCTCGAGCAGCAGGACTTTGCGGCCGAGCGCAGCGGCTTCGGCGGCAGCCGACAAGCCGGCCCCGCCAGCGCCCACGACGATGACATCCCAGGTACTGCGCGCCTCGGACGACGACAAAAGTGCTTCTCCCTACGGCTGGTCCGGCGGTCGCTCCAGCCGCCGGACGAACCGACTGCTGCGCGCCCGATCAGGCGGTCTTCTTGAGCTTGCTTACGGGAGCCTTGCGGGCCTTCAACGCACCCGGCTCGGACAGCTTGCGCAGCAGGCTCCCGCAGTTCGAAATCTGCGGATCGACACCCATCGCGGCATACGCTTCCCAGGCGGTTGCCTGCACCGCGGAGTAGACAGGCTTGCCGAGATCACGCTCGAGCAGATCGAGCACCTCCAGCGCACGCAGCTGCGTGCAGGCGACGAAGAGGGCTTCGGCCTCGTCGCTGTCGGATTCCTTCACCTTGGCATAGATTTCCTCGGGGAGGATCTTGGCGTGATCGAACATGTCCAGCATGTCGAACGTGCCGAGGTGCGTGACCTTGATGCCATGGTGGCGCAGAAATTCCTTGAGACGCTCGTTCGTCAATTCGACATACGGTGTGACGACCGCCACCTTCTTGTGACCGCCGTGAAGCAGACACTCGGCCATCGCCCCCGCCGTCGTGACAGTCGGCGCAGCGGTGATCTCGGTCAGCTGAGCGCAGATCTGCTTGTTCCACTCGGGCCCTTCGAAGAAGCTGCCGCTGGTGCACCCGTAGACGACGACATCCGGCTCGACCATGGCCACGTCGCGCGCGGCATCCTTGCTCGCGCCTTCCATGCTGCGCAATTCCTCCGGGGTGCCGTGACGCCCGCCGGAGATGCGGGCCGAGTGTACGGACACGCCTTCGGGCGCGATGCGCCAGAACTCCGTTTCCATGGTGGTATTGATGGAGGGAACCAGCAAACCGATCCTGCCGCGCCAACCGTACATGCCTTGTCTCCTTGAACGAGTGCGCCGGTCGGCCCGATCCGGCCGGCGAGAAAGCTGCTGCCTGCGCAGGAATTATAGTCGGCAACTACCGCAGTCTGCCGGGATGAATTTACGCGCTAAAGACACACGCCGATGCCGCAGAAGGCTGCCAGCGGCGGACCCCGGATAGAATCGAGCCATGGAGCGAGGAGACAACGTGCACGTCGGCACGCCCACGAGCATGCCGCCCGGCTACAAGCTGCTGATCGGCTGTCTGACCGCAGGCAGCATGCTGGGCACAGCGGCGATCAGCATTTTGCCCGCGCTCGCCCCGGTCGTTGCACGCAGCTACGACATACCTGCCGTTTGGATCGGCTACCAGTTCAGCCTGGTCGCACTGTTCCTCACGCTCTCGCTGCTGTTCCTGGGCAATGCGAGTCGTCGCTGGGGGCCGCTGCGCGTCGTGCAATGCGGTATCGGCCTGAACGCCGTTGCGCTTGCCCTGGTTCTAGTGCCCAGCCTGTGGGCGCTTGGCGCCGCCTCCGCATGCATGGGGGTGGGCTACGGCATGATCATGCCGGCGAACTCGCATTTGATGATGCGATTCACGCCACGCGACAAACTCAACCGCGTGTTCTCGATTCAGCAGACGGGCATTCCGCTCGGCGCCATCCTCGCGGCCTCCGGTGCGCCGGTCGTGGCGGTCGCATTCGACTGGCAAACCGCCGTCGCTGCGCTGGCTGTGCTGGTCGCCGTGCTCGCCGTCTATCTGCAGACACAGCGTGCGCGCTGGGACGACGACCGCGACTCGCATGCCCAACCGTTCCGCAATCCGTTCGCAGGCCTCGGCATCGTCGTCAAGAGCAAGCGCCTGCGCAATCTCTCCGCCTCGGGATTCTGCTTTTCTGGCGCGCAGTTCTGCCTCGGCACGTATCTCGTCGTGGCTCTGGTGGAGGAACTCGGCTATGGTCTGGTGCAAGCCGGCATCGTTCTCTCCCTGGCGCAATTTACCGGCGTCGTATGTCGCGTTTACTGCGGCGTCGTCGCCGATCGCACCGGGGACAGCCTCGGCGTTCTGATATGGCTCACGCTCGGCATGACGATCTCCGGGTTTGCGGTCCTCGGCATGGATACCGACTGGCCGCTCGCCCTGGTCTGCGTTCTGTTTGCCGTGCAGGGTGCGGCGAGCATCGGCTGGCCGGGCACTTACCTTGCAGAGGTCGGGCGACTTGCGCCCGCAGGACAGGTTTCCATGGCCACTTCCGGGTCGCTGCTCTTCACGAATGTCGGCAAGATGACCGCGCCGCTCGTGTTCGTAGCGATCCAGGGATATACAGGCAGCTATGCAACCGCATTCGGCATCATCGGTGTGCTGGGCGTGCTGGGCACACTCGCGTTGATGAATGCCCGTCGGTTGTCGCCATCAGCTGCGGCCATTCCGTCGTAGCATCCTCGTGCCTCATCTCGGGCGAGAAAGGATCTCCATGAATCGAGCCGCAGCACGCATGACCACAGACGCCGCGGCGACACAGTCGCTCACTGCAATCTATCGCGATGTGCGCAGCCGCAGTGTAGCGCTCGCCGCGCCCTTGTCGGCCGAGGACTGTACGGTGCAGTCGATGCCCGATGCAAGTCCGGTCAAGTGGCACCTCGCCCATACGACGTGGTTCTTAGAGACCTTCATTCTGGAGCGCTGGGCGCGCGCCTACCAAGCTTTCCACCCAGGCTTTCGCGTGCTGTTCAACTCCTACTACAACGCGGTCGGTGACAAGCATCCGCGACCTGAGCGCGGCATGCTGACCCGCCCCTCGGGCGACGAGATCATGGCCTATCGTCGGCATGTCGATGCGGCAATCGAGCGTCTTCTCGCCCACCCGGATGAATCCGGCAACGAGATGACCGCCCTGCTCGAACTCGGACTGAATCACGAAGAGCAGCATCAGGAACTCATCCTGACCGACGTGAAGCATCTGCTGTCGCGAAACCCGCTCGGCCCGACCTATGCCGCAGGAGATCGACGGCAGCCGCGCTCGACCGTCGAACATGGCTGGATATCGTTTCCCGGCGGCCTTCATGAGATCGGCGCAAGCCCAGGAACGTTTCACTTCGATAACGAGGGGCCGGCACACCAGGCGCTCCTGCAGCCCGTCGAACTCGCGTCGCATCCGGTGACGTGCGGTCAGTATCGGGCGTTCATGGACGACGGCGGCTATCGACGCCCCGAGCTCTGGCTCTCGCTCGGCTGGGACACGGTGCGGTCACTGGGGTGGACATCGCCCAGCTACTGGCATCCGGCTTCCGGCGACTGGTTGGAGTTCACGCTCCAGGGTGTGCGTCCGGTCGACACCCATGCGCCCGTGTGCCATCTGAGCTACTTCGAAGCCGACGCCTACGCGCGCTGGGCGGGTGCGCGGCTGCCGACTGAATTCGAGTGGGAAATCGCCAGCGCAAGGACGCCGCCGGACGGCAACTTCCTCGAATCGGGCGCCTTGCATCCGCAAGCGGCGCACCGCCCAGCGACCGGCCTGGCTCAGATGTTCGGCGACGTGTGGGAGTGGACGCAAAGCAACTACTCGCCCTACCCCGGCTATCGTCCTGCGCCGGGCGCGGTCGGCGAGTACAACGGCAAGTTCATGTGCAATCAATACGTGCTTCGAGGCGGATCCTGCGCGACCCCGAAGCGGCATATCCGCGCGACCTACCGCAATTTCTTTCCGCCGGAAGCCCGCTGGCAGTTCACCGGCGTGCGGCTTGCTCGGGACGCGGGCTGAATCCAGCTGCGGATCGCCCCTCGGGGGGGCCGCGCGTCAAGTTGCGGGGATTCGCCGTTTCGCGTAGCTTGCGCAGCCTTGCACCGTCTTCGTGATTCCCGTGTCCGACGTCCTGGTTCGTTCGCTCCGCTATGTCCGCGTGTGGTCGACCATCGGCTGGGGCTTCGTCGCGCTCGTCGTGTACCTTTCCCTCATGCGCCCGCCGGGCGTGATCGCTCCTCAGGTATTCGACCTCGGGCACCTCCTTGCCTACGCCTGGCTGATGCTGTGGTTTGCGCAGATTCATCGTCCTACCGGCGTGCGTCTCATCGTGGGTGCATGGCTTTGTGCTCTGGGCATCGCGATCGAGTTCGCACAAGGGCTGACCGGCTATCGCACGTTCGATTACGCCGACATGATCATGAACACGCTGGGGGTTGGGGTCGGTCTGCTGGTGGCGCGCACGCCCCTGCAAAATGCACTCGCAGCGGTCGAACGCGGCATGCTTCGCCGAGCTTGAAGGTCGATCAGCGCTGTCGGGGATAGGTCGCCGTCGTCAGCGCCCGCATCGAGAGATACGTGACGCCGGCAACCAGCAGATGCCACATGAAGTGCGTGCCGAGCGCAAAGCGCTCGCAGACCGCGGCATCGAACGTACGCATGACGATGGCCACAAAAAGCATTGCCGCAGCTCGCAACAACCAGGTTCGAAACCGAGGCTGCGTACGCCAGTGGTACACCCCGAGCCCCAGCGACATCGCGAGCGCCGGCGCATAGATCAGTGATCCGTTGAGCAGATGACCGAAGCCGCGGCAGTAAACCGCCAGTGCAAGATACGCCGCGACCATCGCCGCCGACACCCACCACGCCACGCCGATGACGCGGCGCGAGTACGTCCACAGAAACAGCAGTTGCAGCAGCAGGATCGGCAGTTCGTCCAGCAGACGCGCCCATCCCGTCGCGAAGGTATGGAACAAAGCGCTGCCCGTGCCGATGGCCGCGATGAGGCCGATCAGCGTCAGCGTCGTCGCATCGAGCCGTCCGACCGCCCGGGCGTCTCGCCAGGCGTACCAGGCCGCGACGAAGAACGCCGCATTGGTGATGGCATTGACCGGCTCGGCAAGCAGCCCGGGGCCGAGGCGCTCGCAGTAGAGGTCGTAGTAATCCAACGATCAACGTACCGTGCAGCAGTCGCCCAGCCAGTCCGCGCCCGGCGAGTTCGAGCCTTCTATCCATCCCGGTGCGGTGACGAAGCGCGCAAGGATTGCCTTGGGCCGCGCATCGCGGTCCAGCCCGCGCACGCCATCGAGCACGTCGGCGAGCCGCTCTGCGGAGAGCGCATCGGCGACCGTGTCCTCGAAGAGGGCCGACAGCTCATCCCAGGTCATGCGCCGATGCGGACTGCCGCGCGGATGCGCGACGCGTTCGGTGAACTCACGCCCGTCAGAGAGCCTGATGGTGACACGCGACGGGACTTCTTCGGTGTTCGTGCCGGCCTCGATCTCGGGGTCCACCACGCAGCGTACTCGCGCCGACAGCGCCCGGATGGCATCGGCCTGCAACGCCGCTTCGTAGTCCTCGCGGCGTATCGCCGTCTGCGGCCCGCGCGTGCGTCCCATGGCGAGCGCCATCGCCAGACTGAACGGCACGCTCAACTGCGCGCTCTGCAGATCGGGCGGCTGCAGTTGCGTAAGCCGCCCCTGTATGACTTTGGGGATGCCGACTTCGACATCGACGATCCGATCGGGGAGGAGACCATGCCCGTGGCCGAGCGCGAGTCCTGCGTCGACGGAAGCCTGCAGCCGCCCCGCGCCCGCATGAATCTTGGTGCTCACTTCCATCAGGCGGAAGCCCTGACCGAGGTCGTCCGAGATTTTTCCCGGATCGGCCTGCTCCGAAAAACCGCGAAAGAAGCCTGCCTCGCCTTCGAGTATGTCGCGCGGGCCCCAAATGCCTGCCTTGGTGAGCAAGGCCGACATGACGCCCGACTCCGCCGCGCGCGCACCGTTGAGTCGTTTGGTATGTCCGCCCGAGTGGTAGAACTGGGCGAGCCCGCCTGCATAGGCGCCCGCTGCACCAAGCGCCCCGGCCATGTCTTGCGAATCGAAGCGCAGCAATTTGCCGACTGCAATAGCGGCACCCAAGGCGCCGACCGTGGAGGTCGCCATGAAACCGCGATGAAAGAGCGACGGCTGGGTCGCCAGCCCGATGCGCAGCGAGGCTTCGTAGCCTACGATGGCCGCTTCGAGCAACGCGGGGCCCGAACTGTCTTCACGTTCGGCGATGGCCAGGACGGCGGGCAAAATGGAGGCCCCTGCATGATGCATCGACCCGACGTGCGTATCGTCGAGATCGCAGGCATGCGCATACGCGCCGTTCACGAATGCTGCCCTGGCCGGATCGAGCTTCTCCCCGCTCAGCAGCAGGCTGCTGTTGCCGCGCCCGCCCAGATCGAGGGCCAGCCGGCGCGCCGAACGACTCCACGGCAGTCGCGCCCCGACCGCACAGACGCGCAGCAAGTCGAGCACCAGCGCCTTCATGCGCTCCACTACGAGATCGGGGGCCTGTTCCAGGCGGAATCCGGCGGCCCATTCGGCCAGAATCGCCGTCGTTCCCTTGTTCGTCATCGATCGCTTCTCCGGTCGGGGAAATGTGCACTGCAGTGTACGAAGCACATGCGTTCGTGCGGCAGGTGCGCTAATGTAGACGAGCAAGGATGCGCTTGCCAACGCTGCACCCGACTCACCCACGTTCCAGGAGAAGCTCCATGTCGCTCACGATGCATACCTGTTCGGTTCGTACCTTCCAACGCCATCTGCGCGGTCTCGCCAACTGTCTGACGAAGGCCAAGACGCTCTACCAGGAGAAGAAGTACGACGAGGCCTCGCTCGTCAACTATCGGCTGTTCCCCGACATGTTCGACTTCGCGCGTCAGGTGCGAATGTCGACGATGCATGCCTGTCAATGTACCGAGCTGCTGTCCGGCGTGGCCCGGCCGACGTTCGAGGACAACGAAAAAACGCTCGAAGAGCTCGTTGCCCGGGTGCAGAAGACGATCGACTACCTCGCCGGCGTCAAAGCCGAGCAGATCGACGGTACCGAAGGCAAGTCCGTCGTGGTCAAGATGGGTGCGCGCGAGGTGACCTTCACCGGCACCGATCTGCTGCTCAAGCGCTCGCTGCCGAACTTCTACTTCCACGTCACCACCGCCTACAACATCCTCCGCCACAACGGGGTCGAGATCGGCAAGGGCGACTTCATGGGCGCCAGCTGACATCCAAGCGGCAATGACGATGCGACCGGATCGGCTTCAACTCATGCGATCCGGGTCGCGATCGACGCGATCGCTGGTGATGTCGGCGATGCGGGCGCAGCCCGCCAACGCCATCGTCATCTCGAACTCGTCGCGCAACAGCCTGATCACGCGCGCAACGCCCAGCGCGCCCTCCGCAGCCAGTCCCCAGATCGCAGGCCGCCCGATCATGACACCGGACGCGCCGAGCGCAAGCGCGATGAACACATCGTTCCCGCTGCGCACGCCGCCGTCGACCAGTATCGGCACACGACCATCGATACGGAGGGCGTTGCGCTCGAGCGCGCGGATGCTCGTCGGCGCCGCCGACAGCACACGGAGCCCGTGGTTCGAAATAGCGACGCCGTCGCAGCCGGCGGCGATGGCACGCTCGGCATCGTCGGGATGCAGCACACCCTTCAGTACCAGCGGACGTTTGCCGACCTGCTTGCGCAGCCAATCGACATCCTCCCAGGTCGGGGCCTGGGCCATCCAGCCGTCGAAGACTTCGCTTGCGCCCGGATCGACCTTCAGCTGAGATTCGCCGACATCGAGATTGACGGCACGAACCGCCGGCGGCAGCGCCATCGTGGCTCGCTTGATCGGTGCATCGATGGTAAACACCACCGTGAAGAACCCGGCGGCGAGGGCACGATCCAGCAGACGGGCCGTGGCCTCGCGATTCCCCTGCCAGTAGAGCTGGAACCAGGGGGCGGCGCCTTCGACAGCATTGGCGGCTTGAGCAATCTCGGCGAACGACCGGCTCGCAAGACTGCTCACGAGCATCTGCCCGCCCTGAGCCGCTGCGGCGGCGGCGCAGGTGGCTTCGCCATCGGCGTGGAACAGGCCCTGATAGGCCACGGGTGCGAGGAGAATCGGATGATCGAGCGATTCGCCGAAGAGGGTGATGGCCGTGCTGCCGCCGCGCACGTCGACCGGCGGCCGGGGAACGATGTCCCATGTGCTCAAGGCACGTTCGTTGCGCCCGATGCCGCCGTCCTGCAAGTAATGCCAAACGGCAGCGGGCAACCGCGACTTCGCATGCGCCGCGTAGTCGCTCAGCAACCCGATGCGACAATCGTCGTTCATGCGCTGTCGGCCCAGCGCCGCAGCAGATTGTGATACGTCGCGGTCAACCGGGTAACGGGCGCGGTCTCACCAAGCTCCTCGCGCAATGCGAGCAATGCCATGTCCATATCGTAGAGCAGGCGACGGGCGCCCGCGCTGAGTTCGCCGGACGAACGGGTACGAAGTTGGGCTTCTGAAGAGGTCGTACGGGAAGGGCTCCCCGGACGCAGCACTTTGCGTCGTGTAGACATCGGTGGCTCCGTAGCGTTTGGGGGTTCATGGCTGGCTATCGGGCGACCGAGTGTCTGGCTGGGTTATCGGCTTTTGAAAAGCGGTGCGGTCAGGGCGCCTGCACCTCCGGATCGGATACGAAGCCGATCTTGCTCAAACCGACGCGAGCGGCCAGTCCGAGGATCTTGGCGACCTTCTGGTATTCCGTCGTGCGATCGGCGCGGATATGCAGTTCCGGCTGCGGATCCTTCGCCGCCGACTCTCGCATGCGTTCCGTGAGCGTGTCGAAGTTGACGGTTTCTCCGTTCCAGAACACTTCGCCATCGGCGCGCACGGCGAGCTGGATGTGGTCCGGCTGAGTGTGATTGGGTTGACTCGACACGCGAGGCAGATCCACCTTCACCGAATGCGTGAGCAGCGGCGCGGTAATGATGAAGATCACGAGCAGTACCAGCATGACGTCGATCAGCGGAACCATGTTGATCTCCGCGTTCGGCGCTTGGGCACTGCCGCTGCCGAAGTTTCCGAAGGCCATCGCGGTCAGGCTCCGGCCGGCGCGACGTTGGAGGAAGCCGACTCCGGGATCGCTGGCTCGTCGTCCTCGCCGACCGCGGATCCCGTCGTGAGCAGCGCGAACAGATCGTGCGCAAACGAGTCCAGACGAGCGAGGAACATGCGGTTGCGGCGAACGCTGAAGTTGTAGGCAAGGACCGCTGGGACGGCGACCGCGAGACCGAGTGCGGTCATGATGAGTGCCTCGCCCACCGGCCCGGCGACCTTGTCGAGCGTTCCCTGCCCGCTCATGCCGATGCTGACGAGCGCGTGGTAGACGCCCCATACCGTGCCGAACAGGCCAACGAATGGCGCCGTACTGCCGATCGAGGCGAGCATCGTCAATCCGTGCTCGCTGCGCGCCGTCTCCTCGTCGATGACGCGCCGTATCGACCGAGTGAGAAATTCGTTCTGTGTGCCGCCTTCGGCGAGCGTGCTGGATGCATGTCGCTTGTGATGCCGGATCGAAGTGATCGCATGCTCGGCGAGCCGCGCAAAGGGATCCCTCGCCTTTTCCCTGGAGAGATACGCAGTCACGGCCTGGACCGACGGCGCGCTCCAGAACACTTGCAGAAACTGGCGCGTGTCGGCGCGGGTCCGAGCCGCTTGCACGACGCGCACGACGATCAGATACCAGGTGATCAAGCTCATCCCGAGCAAAATCACGAGCAGCGTCATGCCGACCGCATCGGTCTGGCCGATGAAATGGGCAATGCCCAGGGTGGACTGTGGTTCCAAAGCTCAGCTCCTCAGATTGAATACGATCGGGACGATGACGAATGCGCTGACCGGATCATTGCCGCGTTTTGCCGGCACGAACTTCCAGCGCCGCACGGTCTCGAGAGCGACGTTGTCCAGCCGCTCGAATCCGCTCGACGTACGAACGACAACGCTCGTCGGCATGCCCTGTTCATCCACGTGCACGCGCAGCAGCACCTTTCCTTGTTCCCCCAATCGGCGCGATACCGACGGATACGATGGCGCCGGATTGTTGAGATACGCAGCGTCGAACTTCGGGTCGATGACCGGTGCAGGTGGCGGCGGCGCCGGGGGCGCAGGGGGTGCTGCAACGACGGGAGCCGGCACTGGCGCGGCAGGCGGAACCTCGCGGGCAGCAGGGTCGGCGGGCGCCGCGCTCGCAATGATGGGGACGTCTGTGGGCGGCGTTGGCGTCGGCGACGTTTGCGTGACCGGGACCGGGCGCTTCGGCTGAGGCACCGGGCGCTTCACGACCGGCTTGGGCCTGGGCGGCTCGACGATCGGTTCCGGCGACCTGGGTTTCGGTACCTCGACCAGGCTGACGACGATGGGCTTGGGCAACTCCAAAGTCCGCTGGGGAGGCGCGACACGCAACAGCACCACAATGAGCGCTGCATGCAACACGACTGCGACGACAGCCGCTGTGACCCGCGCGCTTCGCTCCGCGGACGGCAGATCGGAACCGGGACGAGAATATTCGGACATCGCCGTGGTCGGAATGCGATGGACGGCCTGGCACCGAATGTAGCCGGAATTCCGCATCGCAACGTCAAGCCGTCAGTATGAGCTTCCCGCTGCTCGTGAGGCGCAGACGATACTCTCGGCCACCGTGAACGATCAACACTTCGCGTCGGACGCCGAGCAGTTCGCGAACGTCGATGCGCCGCGTCGGCGTCATCGGTTCGGCGTTCATCGTGCTGCACCGTGAAGCGGAAGACGTTTGAGAGGGTTTGTCCATCACGGGAAACAACTTGGGGCAGGGTTGGGATCGAAGCCGATGCAGAAAAGATCGTCGCGCATCACCGTCGCTAATAATAATGCTTCGCATTTAATATCGACAGTGATGGTCTTTAGAACGGACACGCCCGAGAGCTTCCAAACCTGTCCTGTCATCATGACCATCGGATTTTGCTCAACTACTCAGCGCGCGGCGCAGCTCGGACCATGCGGTCGAGCAATCGGGATTCCCGATGGACGTCGGCACTTTACCAACCGGGGCGCCCCGCCATCTTCCCCGCCCAAGGCGTCGAGGATCAGCGCTTCAAGCGCAGCGAACCTCGTTGATCACATTTCGCTCAGGTGCGAGGTGCTCGACGTCGACGTCCGGTCGTCACGCCCTTCAAGTAGTCATCGAGCTCGCGCTTGTTGCGCACCCGGAACGATTGAAAGTCGGGCTTGCGATCCTCGATGAAGGCGTTGAGCCCTTCGACCGACTCCTCCGAACCGCGGGCATGCGACAGGAACTCCATGCCATGCTGCCAGGAAGCGTAGAGCTGATCGGACTCGAAGTTGAGCGAGCGCTTGATGAGCCGCAGCGCGAGCGGACTGTGACCCTTGAGGGTTCGACACCACCTGGCGGTTTCCGCCAGCAATTCACGTGGCGGTACGCACCGGTTGATGAGCCCGATGTCGACAGCCTCCTGCGCGTGAAAGCGGCGCGCCAGAAACATCATTTCGCGTGCCAGGCGCTCGCCGATCAGACGCGCCAGATACTGCGTCGCGCCGAGTGTCGGCAGCGTGCCCAGCCTCGCGCCCGTGAGGCCGAACACGGCGTTCTCGGAGGCAATGACGAGATCGCACCACAGGGTGAGTTCGTGGCCCGCGCCCATGCACCAGCCGTTGACCATGGCGATGACGGGTACGGGCGCGCCGCGCATCGCCATCGCCAACGCCAGCACCCGCTCGTTCCACATGCTCGCGGTCTGCGGCGAAAGGCGTCGGGTCGCATGGAAATCGCCCCCGGCACAGAACGATTTCT
>JBIKKL010000508.1:0-3927 GCA_044360365.1 Burkholderiales bacterium
TACGCCAGATTCCGAACGAAGAAGTCCTCGAATTGCGGCGCGCTCTCGACCGTATTTCGGGCTTACTCATCCACCGAACGGCATGAATGTTGCACGCCATGTTGCAGCACCGTGCGCCGCCTTGCGCGGCCCCAGCCTTTAGCGAGACCACATGGCCACCATCTCATCCCCCGGCATCGGATCGAATCTCGATGTAGGCAGCATCGTCAGCCAGCTGATGGCGATCGAACGCCAGCCGCTGCAGGCGCTCGATTCGAAAGAAGCCAGCTTTCAGGCGCAGCTCTCGGCCTTCGGGACGATGAAGGGCGCGCTCACCAATTTTCAGACAGCGTTGAAGAGTCTCAACGACGCCGGTCGATTTCAGTCCTATAAAGCCACCATCGGTGACAGCACGGTGGCAACAGTGTCGGCGGCAAATAATGCCGCGCCCGGCAACTATTCGCTGGAGGTCGGCAAGCTCGCCCAGTCGCAGAAGCTCGTCGCCGCGGGCGTAGCGAGTTCGAGCTCGACGATCGGCACGGGCACGATCACACTGGAGTTCGGAACGATCAGCGGCGGAACTTTCGACGACAACACGGGAAAATACACAGGCTCAACGTTCACGGCCGATGGTGCCGGCGCGAAGTCGGTAACCATCGGCAGTTCGAACAATACGCTTACCGGAATACGCGATGCGATCAATGCCGCGAAGGTCGGCGTTTCCGCTTCGATCGTCAACGACGGCAGCGGCACCCCCTACCGCCTCAGCCTCGCAGTCAACAACTCCGGTGCCGAGAAAAGCCTTCGCATCTCGGTCGCAGGCGACGCCGCGCTAAACAACCTGCTCTCCCATGACGCATCGGGCACGCAGAACCTCGCCGAGACCTCCACGGCAAGCAATGCCGAGTTCGAGCTCGACGGCGTCGCAATCATCAAATCCTCCAACACCGTCACCGATGCGCTCGAAGGCGTGACGATCAACCTGCTCAAGACCAACATCGGTGCGCCGACGCAGATTTCCGTCGTACGCGATTCGACCGCAACCAGAAGTGCAGCCGAGTCGCTGGTCAAGGCATACAACGATGTAAACACGACACTGAAGAATCTGGGCGCCTTCAATGCCGCCAGCAATACGGGGACGATCCTCCAGGGGGACGTTACGCTCATCACGCTGCACGCACGCATTCGTGCCACGCTGACCGATGCACTGAAGGGCGCCGCCGGCAGCTACAACAATCTGTCGCAGATCGGCATCGCCTTCACGAAGGAAGGAACGCTTTCGCTCGACTCGGCGAAGTTCCAGAAAGCGCTCGACGAAGCCCCCGACGACATCGCCCCACTGTTCGCTGCGGTAGGACGCGCGACCGACAGTGCGATCCGCTACGACAGCTCGACGGACTCCACGAAGCCCGGCAAATACGATATCAACATCACCCAGCTTGCCACGAAGGGAACCCAGGTGGGATCCGCGGCAGCCGCGCTCACGATCACAGCCGGCGTGAATGACTCCTTCACGGTCAACGTCGACGGCGCAAGCGCCGTGATCACCCTGGCAGCCGGAACGTATGCGAACGCGGCCGATCTCGCACGCGAAGTCCAGTCCAAGGTCAACGGCGCGAGCGCCATCTCGGGCGCCGGCAATACCGTCACAGTCACCGAAAGCGGGGGAATACTCACCCTTACTTCCGAGCGTTACGGGTCGACCTCCAGTGTTCAAATCAGCAGCGGCAATGCTTTGGCCGATCTGCTTGGGGGCACTCCGGTGACGACTGCCGGCGTGGATGTCGAGGGAACGATCAACGGGACCGCCGGCTCGGGCTCGGGACAATTTCTTTCTGATCTTGGCGGCGGCGCATCATCCGGCCTCAAGATCGAAGTGACAGGCGGCGCGCTGGGCGATCGGGGCACCATCAACTTCTCGCGCGGTTATGCCGTACAGCTGGACAAACTGGTTACCGATTTTCTCGGCACGCGTGGCGCGATCACCGCGCGTACGGACGGCATCAATGCGTCGATCAAGAGCCTCGATCAGCGGCGCCAGCAAATGCAGGAACGCCTCGTCGGCGTGGAAACGAGAATTCGCGCGCAGTTCACCGCGCTCGACACTTTGATCGCCCGGATGAACACCACCAGCCAGTTCCTCACGCAGCAACTGGCCACGCTGGCCAACCTCGGCTCGAACTAACGCAAGACAAACGCACTTAGGAAAGGCTCCATGTTCTCGAGCGTACGAAAGGCAGTCGACGTCTATGTCCAAGTGGGGGTGGAGACCGGTGTTGCAGCCGCGGATCCGCACAAACTCATACTCATGCTGTTCGACGGCACGCACGCGGCGATCTGCGCCGCGCGACTGGCGATCAGCCGTAACGACATCGCCGCCAAGGCAGCCGCCATCTCGAAGGCCATCGCCATCATCGACGGTGGACTCAAGGCGAGTCTCGACATCAAGGCCGGCGGCGTGCTGGCCGAACGACTCGCCGGTCTGTACGACTACATGCTGAACCGACTGCTGGCCGCGAACCTGCGCAACGATACGGAACTGCTCGACGAGGTCAATCGGCTTATCGACGAACTGCGCGGCGCCTGGGCACAGATCGGTCAACGCAGCGGCGCCGCTCCGGCCAGCGAGGCGACAGCCAAGTGAACACAATGGATACCGAAGTTCTCCTGCATACGTATGACCGCCTGTCCGCCACGACGGGCCACATGCTCTGCGCTGCTCAGTCGGGCGACTGGGAGCGGCTGGTCACACTCGAACGCGACTGCGGCGAAATCGTCGCGAGGCTCTCGGCACTCGAAACCGAGGATGCCCTGCCGGTCGGCATTCGAGATCGAAAGGCAGCGCTTCTCCGCAAGGTCCTGGCCGACGATGCCGCGATACGAGACATCACCGAACCTCAGCTGAAGCGCCTTTCGCACATGCTCGATGCGAATCGCAGCGAGCAACGTCTACTGCGGGCCTACGGACCGCCGCCCATCGGATAGTCACCGCGGACCTCGTCAAGGCGACCCATGGATACCAGACTCGTCGGACGAGTGATCGACATTGCGCGCAGCGTCAGTCCCGTGCTCGCCGTGACCGCCGCAGCCCTCGATCCGAAGCAGTCGCCCTCAAACGGCGCCGTCCGCGCCCAAGTCGCTGCCCGCCTCGCCGACGGGACGTTCCGCGTACTCATCGACGGGAAAGCGCTGAAGCTGGCACTGCCCGACGATGTCAAAGCAGGTGACATTCTCCAGTTGCGCGTGGTGGGACGCGGCAACGACAGCACCTCGTCCGGCACGGGAGACGCGTCGACCGTCGGAAGAGGCTTCAGCACGGCCGGGCACCTCGTTGCCGAACTCGCCAAGCAGCCGGCGACGGCCCCGCCCCGACAAAGCCAGCCGGTTGTCGCCGAACCGCCGGACAGCCCTGAGTCGCTCGCCGCACCGCTCGCCCGCGCCGTCGAGCGCAGCGGGCTTTTCTACGAGTCGCATCAGGCACGTTGGGTCAACGGCGAGTTCCCGCTCGAACGCCTGCTCGAAGAACCTCAGGCGCAGGCCGGCAAGCCTCAAAGCGCTTCCGTGCCGACGCCGATCACGGAGACCGACCCCGATATCGCGCCTGCGTCATCGCGGCAGGCGCTGCCCCGAAGTGAGGAACGCATCGGCGCGGAGAACCTCAAGGCGAATGCCGTCCTGGACCCGCGCGACATCGAGAAAAAACCTGTCGACCGGGGCAATGAATTGCTCGCGCGCGAAACCGTGCCCTTCGTGCGCCAGCAGCTCGATACGCTGGAGACGCGACATTTGACCTGGCTTGGAGAAATCTGGCCTGGCCAGCCTATGCGCTGGCAGATCGGCGAAGAACCCGAGGAGGAAGATCGCCCGGCCTCGGCGGAACACGAATGGGACAGCCGCTTCGCGCTCGATCTGCCCGCACTGGGCAACGTGGGTGCGGAGCTTGCGCTC
>JBIKKL010000055.1:0-13788 GCA_044360365.1 Burkholderiales bacterium
CGCAACCGCGTGGGTCACGGGGTTCCGGTGCCTTTGGCACTCATCTTTTTTCTCGACCTCCACCCGAATGATGCCCCCGAAAGCGTCGGGCGTGTACAGATCGAGCCCCTCGACTTACCAACCTTCCGCCACGCCGTCGCGGCGCGCGTCTGCGGCGCCCAGCCAGCCACCTTCACGCCGCAACAGGAAGCCCTGGCCGCTGCGCATGCTGCGCGCTTCGATGTCATGCCCCTTGTCCGCAAGGGCCGGCAACAGCTTTTCGGCAGCAGTACCGCGCTCCACGCGCACCTTGTTCATCGGTGCGGCGCTGGACACGTGGCCGCGCGCGAGCGCCTGCGCCGGCGTTCGGCCGTTGGCCAGCATCTCGATCAGACTGACCGCAATGTAGTCAGGGATGTAGGGGCCGCCCGCCGAGCCACCCACCGCCACCGCCCGGCCCGCGGAATCGAACACGATGGTTGGCGCCATCGAAGTCGAGGGCCGCTTTCCAGGCTCCATCTGGTTCGCGACGCGCCGGCCCGGTTGCGGCGCCGAACTGAACAGGTTGAGCGCGTTGTTGAGCACGTAGCCGTCGACCATCAGCCGCGAACCGAAGTTGAGATTGATGGTGGTCGTCATCGAAAGCACGTTGCCTTGCGCGTCGGCGATCGCGAGTTGACTGGTGGCAGGCCCTTGCTCGTTGGTATCGGAATCGACCTCGGTAACGGTCGCCACGGGACTTCCCGGCGTCGGCCTCGGGTTCGCCTGCGTCATGTCGATCCGCTGCGCGCGCCGACGCAGATAGTCGCCCGAGAGCAGCGCGCCCACCGGCACGTCGACAAAGCCCGGGTCGCCGACGTAGCGGCGGCGGTCCGCCTGCGCAAGCCGCCCCGCCTCGAGGTACTGGTGCACGAAGGCGGGATCGTCGAAGTCGTAGCGTTTCACGCCGAGCGCTTCGAGCATCTGCAGGATCTGCAGCACGACCACTCCGCCGTAGGAAGGAGGCGCCATCGCGCACACGCGGTAGCTCAGAAAAGGGGCACACACCGGTGTGCGCTCCACGGCGCGGACGGCGCGCAGGTCCTGCTCGGTCATCAGCGAGGGACGGAACCCGCGCTGGGCGGCGGCAACAATGCGCGCGGCCCCGCCGTCGTCAAGCAGACCCTGCGGGCCTTTCGCAGCGATACGGCGCAGCGTCTGCGCATAGGCCGGATTGCGGACGACGGTACCCACGGGAAGCACCTTGCCATCGGCTCCGAAATACAGCGGCACCAGGTCGGGATGCAGGCGTGCGGCGTTGTCCGCGGTGAGCATGCCATGCAGGTAGGGCGGCAACGGGAAACCTTCCTCGGCGATGCGAATCGCAGGCGCAAAGAGTGCCGACCAAGACAGCTTGCCGAAGCGGTCGTGCGCAGCCTTGAGCGCGGGCAGCGCGCCCGGCACCCCCACGCTCCGGCCACCGCGGCGTACACGTTCGCGCGGCAACAGCGTGCCGTCGGCATCCACGTTCAGGCCAGCCGTTACGGCGGCAGGCGCCATGGCGAGGCCATCGAAACTGGTCAACGTGCTGCTGGCTTCGTCCCAGATCATCAGCAGCACTCCACCACCAATACCCGATGACTGCGGCTCGACCGCGCCCAGCACCATCTGGGCGGCAATCGCGGCATCCACCGGCGAGCCGCCGCGTTCCAGCATGGCGAGCGCTGCGCGCGTGGCCAGCGGATGCGCCGTAGCGACCGCGTTCGCCGCTGCTCTGCTCTCGATTCGGTGCATGACCGGCCGCGGTTCGCCGCGCTCGACGAAAGCGCAGCCGCCGGTCAGCATCACAGACAGCAGCAGCGAGGCAATCAACCAATGAGAGGCTTTCAAGGATGCTCCCAGGTCATCGAGCTGTCCGAGTTCGGCGGCATGGAATACTGCGTCGGGGACGTTCTGGGGCCTGTCGTTCTACGGGATGAGGTGCCGCCGGTGAAGTGTCCAACGGCCAGTGCCGGACGAAGACCGAAGGACGCCGCTCGCGCATCGGAGTCACGGCAACCGGACAATCTCGATCCAGTTCGGGCCGTCCGCCGTCGGATATTCTGCGAGCTTGGTCAAGGCACCGGTCGCGGAATCGATCCGGTACGAACTCAGCGTATTGGCCTGCAGGCCCGCCGCGAGCAGGTACCGTCCGAACGGATCGATGTTGAAGCCGCGCGGCTCCTTGGCGACGGGAACATGCCCGGCGGGCGTAACTCGACCTGTCGTTGCATCGACGCTGAAAACGGCAAGCGTCAGCGGATGGCGACCCGAGGCGTACAGCCACTTGCCATCTGGAGTGAGATGAATGTCGGCGGCGCGCACGATGCGCTCCCTGTCGAATTCCGGGGGCACGGTGCTCGATACCTGGAGCTCGGACAGCGCGCCGCTGCGCGCGTCGTAGCCGTAGCTGTAGAGGGAGCCGTCGTATTCGTTCAGCAGGTACATGTACCGGTAGTTCGGGTGAAATGCGAAGTGCCGCGGTCCCGCCTTGGGCTGGACGTGCACCGGCGGCAGCGGATCGGGATTCAGCAAGCCCGTCGCCGCGTCGAACGCATAGCGCACCATCGCGTCGCCATCGCAGCTCGCCACGAAGGCGAAACGGTTCGAAGGGTCCGGCAGGATCGAATGCGTCTTGGGGGGTGTTCTTATAACCTGATGCGGAGGCTGAACGTGGCCATGCGGACCAATCGCGCTGACGCTGATCCACCCGGTGCGGCGCCCGGCCGGCTCCGACTCGGGGTTGTAGGCGCCCAGCAGGAACCGGCCCGTGCGATCGGTGCTGATGTAGGGCGCGCTGTCGGGTGCGGGCGCGTTTCCCAGATGAGTCAGCGTGCCGTTTGCGCCGTCGATTGCGAAACTCGCGATCGAATACGGCTCGGTGCGCAACGCGATGAACAGGAAGCGGCGGTCCGGGCTCACTGCCATTGGCATAGCCTTGCCGGCGACCGAGACATCCTGGACCTTGCTCAGTTCGCCGTTCGGGGACATGCGGTAGACCGAAATCTGCCGCGCACCCTGATGAGACACGTAAACATACATTTGGCTCTCGGCCATCACCATCTCCTTGTCGCCAGCACTGCCGCAAGAAAAACACGCATGCGGGACTTTCCGAGCTTATGCGCGTTGTCGAGATTTGATGATATCGTGCATCGGCGAACTTCTTAACGAATGAGGGGCGGCATGCGACTCGGCTTGGCATGGCAGCACAAGGTACCGGTGATCGTTTTGGGCGCATTGGCGTCCGGTAGCGGGCTCGCGCAAACCACGGCCGCCACCTTTCCGGAACGACCGGTGCGGCTGATCGATCCTTACGCGCCCGGCGGCGGCTCGGGCGTGCTCGCTCGCATCCTGAGCGAGAGGCTCTCGCCGCTCTGGGGCAAGCAGATCGTCGTCGACAATCGTCCGGGCGCCGCAGGTGCACTCGGCACCGAGATGGCGATGCGCGCGGCGCCCGACGGACACACGCTCGTCATGGGAACGAGCGGATCAATCGCGATCAACCCGAGCATTTATCCGAAGCTGCCCTATAATCCGGTACGCGATCTCGTGGCGATCACCCAGACCAGCGAACAGGTGAGTGCATTGGCACTCCACCCTGCCGTGCCGGCGAACTCGGTGAAGGAATTGATCTCGCTCGCCCGTTCCCAGCCGGGAAAGCTCAATTTCTCGTCGGCAGCCCACGGCAGCACCGGCCATCTCTCCGGCGAACTCTTCAATCAGCTCGCCAAGGTGGATACCCGGCACGTACCCTACAAGGGCAGCGGCCCGGCGGCCGTCGCGCTGATCGCAGGCGAAGTGCAGATGATGATCGGCAACGTGCTCACGCTTCTACCTCACATCCAGTCCGGAAGAATCAAGGCGATCGCGGTGACGAGCCGGGCGCGCAGCCCATCGCTGCCGAACCTGCCGACGATCGCGGAGGCGGGCGTGCCCGGATACGAGGCGATGGGCTGGAACGGCGTGTTTTCGCCGGCCAGGACGCCGCGGGCGATCGTCGAGAAGCTGAACGCCGACATCGTGAGAGTGCTCAACATGCCGGACGTCCGCGAGCGCCTCGCAGCGATGGGATCGACACCGGTCGGCGGTACGCCGGAGCAGTTCGGCGACTACGTGAAACGGGAGATCGAACGCTGGGGACGCGTGATCCGCGAGAGCGGGATCAAGGTCGATTGACGCGGCTGCCTTACCCGCGGCACGAATTCGAACAACCAGAGGAGCCAGCCATGCACGGCCCGAAACCGACTCGCCGCAAAACGATCTCAACTTTGACCGCAGTGCTGGCGGCAGCGCTGCTGACCAGCGTGGCGTCGATCCAGGCATACGCGGCATCGAGCGGAAACTATCCTTCCCGCACGATTCGCATCGTGGATGCCTTCCCGCCAGGCGGCGGATCGGACTACGTGGTGCGCACGCTTGCGCCGAAGCTTGCCGAAGCCTTCGGCCAGCAGGTCATCGTGGATAACCGCGGCGGCGCCAACGGCATCATCGGCAACGAACATGTGATTCGTTCCGCCCCCGACGGCTATACGCTACTCATCGTCACCGGCAGCTATGCCGCCAATCCCAGCGTCTACAAGCTGCCCTACGATCCGATCAACGACATCAGCATCCTCGGTCAGGTGGCAGCGACCAGCTTCCTGCTCGTCGTGCATCCCTCGCTGCCGGTCAGGAGCGTCAAGGAGCTGATCGCCCTTGCACGCGCTCGACCGGGGGCGATCAACTTCGGATCCACTGGTACGGGCGGATCGACGCATCTGGTGATGGAGTACTTCAAACTCGCCGCACAGGTAGATCTCACGCATATTCCGTACAAAGGCACCGGTCCGGCGGTGAGCGATCTCGTCGGTGGACAGATCCAGGTGATGATCGCCGCCACCGCGCCGGTCATGCCGCATGTAAAAAGCGGTCGACTGAGAGCCCTCGCCGTTACTGCGCCCAAACGCATTCCGGGTGCGCCCGAGCTGCCCACGGTGCTCGAGTCAGGCGTGCCCGATTACGACGTGACCTCCTGGTATGCGATCGTGGGTCCGCGCGGACTGCCGGGCGATCTGGTGGCCCGCTGGAATGCCGAGTTGCAGCGCGCCGTGCAGTTTCAGGACGTGCGCGAGCGCTTCGCGGCAAGCGGAATGGAGGCCGTATCGGGGCCGCCTGACGCCTTCGCTGCCCTGCTCAAGCGCGACGTCGGCCGCTGGGCACAGGTCGTCAAGCGTGCGGGCATCAAACAGAACTGAATGAAACGAGACTGCTCCCGCATGGAACCTTGTCAACTCACCGCTTCGGCGGCCAGCGCCCTCATCAAGGCGCGCAAGCTCGGCGCAGAAGAACTGGTTCGGTCATGCCTGAACCGCATCGAGACGCGCGATCCGCTCGTGCGCGCCTGGCTCCACATCGATCCCGAGCAAGCGCTGCGCGCTGCCCGCGAAGCGGACAAGCGACCACCGAGCGGCGTCCTGCACGGACTCCCGATCGGCGTCAAGGACGTGATCGATACGCAGGACTACCCGACCACACAGAACTCTCCGATCTATGCCGGCCTGCAGGTCGGACGCGATGCCGCCTGCGTTGCACTCGCACGCGGTGCCGGTGCGGTCGTGCTCGGCAAGACAGACACGGTCGAGTTTGCATCGAGCGGCCGCAAGGCGCTCACGCGCAACCCGTACAACCCGGCGCATACGCCGGGCGGTACCTCGTCCGGCTCCGGTGCGGCGGTTGCCGACTTCATGGTGCCGCTTGCGTTCGGTACGCAGACGAGCGGATCGCTGATCCGACCGGCGGCCTTCAACGGCATCTATGCCCTCAAGCCGAGCTGGAATCGCGTCAGCCGCGAAGGCGTGCGCATGTTCGCTGCGAGCCTGGATACGGTTGGCTGGTACGGGCGTTGCGTGGATGACCTCGTGCTCGTGGCACAGGCCCTCGGGATCGCGGTCGAGGCAGCGAGCAGTCCGTCGCCGCGAGGCCTGCAGGTGGGACTGTGTCGAACGCCGATGTGGCCGAGCATCGAACCAGCCGGCGCCATGGCCCTCGATGCGGCGGCCCGGCGGCTGAGCGAGGCCGGCGCCGTGGTGCGGGAAATCGATCTGCCTGCCCCCTTCGCCGGTTTGCGCGCCGCGCAGGCGGTCATCGCCGCCCGTGAAGCCGGTGTGGCGTTTCTGCCCGAATACGTGAACGCCCATGCGCTGCTGCACGACAATCTGCGGGCAAAGGTCGAGAATCGGTCCGGCATCACCGATCACATGCTGCTCGAGGCGTACGCACTCGCAGATGCATGCCGCCCTCAGTTCGATGCGCTGTTCGGCCCCAAGCTCGATGTCGTTCTTGCACCGGCCGCACCAGGCGAGGCGCCCGAGGGGTTGGACACCACCGGCGATGCTGTCTTCAACACGATGTGGACGCTGCTTCACGTCCCGTGCGTTGCGATTCCAGCCGGACGCGGTGACAACCATCTACCCGTGGGGGTGCAGCTCATCGGTCCCCGGCTTTTCGAACCCCGCCTGCTCGCAATTGCCCGCAGCTTGGCACCGCTGATCGACGTCGATCCCGAGGCAGGGCGACGACAGCTTGGATAAGCCATCGGGTGGGCACGAACGGAAGCAGCCGAATGACAGGGGTACGAGCAGAGCTACGCGCAGCCACTTGCGTCTCCCTACGCTCTCCTCAGTATGACCATCGCATCCGCCGCAATCACCCCCTTGCCCTGTTTGCGAGTGACAGGTCGAACCAGCAGCGGGTTGATGTCCACCTCGCAGACCGTATCGCGCCGAACCCAGGCAAAGTGCGACACCTTCACCAGCGCCTGCGCGAGCGCCGCCACATCCGCCGGCGGCTTGCCGCGAACCCCTTCGAAAACCGGCCAAGCGCGCAATTCCCGGATCATATCGCGCGCTTCCTGCTCGTCGAACGGCGCCACACGGTAGGACACGTCGCGCAGCACCTCGGCCAGGACTCCGCCCATGCCGCACGCCACCACGGGCCCGAAGACCTCGTCGTCGACGATGCCGACCAGTGTCTCTACGCCATCGGCGATCATCTCCGAGACCAATACGCCCGTGAGCTTCGCCTGCGGCATGTGCCTGCGCGCATTGGAGATCACGGTGTCCCATGCCGTCTTCAGCGCCTCGCGGTCCTGCACGTGGAGCACGACCCCGCCCACGTCGGTCTTGTGGGCGATGTCCGGTGACACAATCTTCACCGCTACCGGAAAACTGACTTCCAGCGTCGCCAACTCCGACGCATCCACCGAGGACACCACGACGTCCTGCGTCACCGGCAACCAGGCGGCGATGATGCGTTTGCTCTGCACTTCGTCCAGCACGTTGCCCTGCGCAATATCGACGTCGGCAGCCGGCACCGGCGACGCCGCGGACGTGCGTGTCAGCAAGCGTGCGCGCATGGCCGAATAATCGGCCAGCATGGCCTGCGCCCGCACTACGCCATTGGGCGAACCCAGCACCGGGATACCCGCCTCCTCCAGCACCTGGAAAGCCTCGTGTGCGACCTCACGCGGTACCGAGGAGAAGGCGATCATGGGCTTGTCGCTGCGGAGGAAGATCCGCGCAAGCACGTCCGCCATCAGCTTCATGGGATGACCGGTCATGGCAGAGAACATGGGGCAGATCTGGTCCACACCCGGATCCTTCAACAGCGCCTCCACGGCGAGCTCGTAGCCCGGTTGGCTGGCTTCGCCAAAGCCGTTGGCGGCCAGGTCCACCGGATTCTGCAGCGTGGCCGCCTTGGGGAAGGCTTCTTCGAGCACCGCGCGCGTGGCTGCTGCCGGCGCCTGCAACTCCAGGCCGTAGTGGTCCGCAGCGTCCGCATAGATCACCGCAGCGCCGCCCGAAGCGGTCACGACTGCGGTATTGCGCCCGCGCGGATACCTGCGTGGCGTCAGCGCCTTGACGAAGTCGGCTGCCTCGTCCATGGATTGCACCTCGATGATGCCGGACTGTCGCAGAGCGGCGCGCCACACGTCGTAGGTGCCTGTCATGTTGGCGGTGTGCGTGGCGGCGCTCCGGATGCCCTGCCTCGTGTTGCCCGCCTTCCAGACCAATACCGGCTTGCCGCGGGCCATGGCGCGCTCCCCCATGGCCATGATGGCACGCCCGTCGTCGGCGCCCTCCAGGTAGGCGAGAATGATCTCGGTGCGCTCGTCGTCGACCAGTGCATCCATCAGCTCGGCCGCCTTGAGATCCGCCTCGTTGCCGCTGGACACCAGCACGCGAAAACCCACGCCGGCCGCATGGCAGGCATAGGCCAGGCTGTTGCCGAAGCCGCCACTCTGCATGACCATCGAAACGGGCCCCGGCCGCAGCAGCGGCGGGCGCGACAAGCTGCCGAAGGCGGCGAACATGCGCTCGTGGATGTTGGCCACGCCCAGGCAATTGGGTCCGACCAGACGCACGCCGGCACGGCGCGCGTTCTCCACCAGCTTCTCCTGCAGCACCGCACCCTCGGGGCCCGACTCGCGAAAACCGGCGCCCAGCACGATGGCATTCGGGATCCCTCGCGCACCCAGTTCGGAGACTATGTCCACGACCACCGGCGCTGGCAGCGCGATCACCGCGAGGTCGATGTCGCCGTCGATGTCCATTACGGAGGCGTAACACCTCAGCCCCTGGACCTCCTTGAGGCGCGGATGCACGGGAAGGATACGCCCCTTGTAGCCATTGCTCATCATGGCGTCGATACCGCGACCGCCCGGTCGGGATCTGTCGTCGCTTGCACCCACGATGGCGACACTTCGCGGGGAAAACAGCTTGTCGACTTCTTTCATCTTTCTTTCTCTTACTCGCCGAGCTTGAGTCCGGCGGACTTGAGAAACTTGGCCCAACTCTCGTACTCCTTGAGATAGGCCTCCCTGAGGGCAGCGGGGGATGTGCCACTGCCGAACTCGACACCATGTGGGGCAAGTTTCGACGTGACGTCGGGGGCGTTGACCGCGTCGGTAAATTCCCGATTGAGTAGCGTTTGAATCGCTGCTGGTGTGCCTGCCGGCGCATAGACCGAATAGGAATTCGTGACGTTGTATCCCTTGACACCCAGTTCGGACACGGAAGGGATATCCGGAAACGCGCTGGAGCGATTGAGGCTGGAAATCGCCAAGGGCCTTGCCTTACCGCTCTTGATGTGCGGCGTGGCGCTGGGTCCGGAAGTAAACAGCAGGTGGATACGGCCGCTCAGCAAATCGGGCAACGCCTGAGCATTGCCCTTGTAGGGCACGTGCACCATGTCCACGCCTATCCGATTGGCAAGCAGTGCGGTGCCCAGATGATTGACCGATCCCAACCCGGAAGAACCATAGTTGACGGCGCCTGGCTTGGACTTGGCGTACGCCACCAGTTCCTTGAACGTGGCTACGGGCAGAGAAGGATGAGCCAGAAGCACATAGGGCTGAGAGGTGAGTAGAGCCACCGGATCGAAGGTCTTGCGAACATCATAGGGCAACCTGCCGGATACGCCGTTGAGGAGGAGCAGATTTCCGGAAAGGAGTATGGTGTAACCGTCCGGCGTAGCCTGTGACGCCGCATTCAAGGCAGGTAAGCCGTTGGCGCCTCCGCGATTTTCGATCACCAGGGGCACACCCAGTCGCTCCTGTACCCTCGGGGCGACCAGCCTCACCACCACGTCGCTCGCCGCACCCGGAATGGAGGCAACCAGGAAGCGGATCGGCTTGTTGGGATAACCATCGAGCGCTTTTTGAGCTTGGCCGTGAGCGTGCGAGGCGCTGGTGATGGTCAGCGTCAGGATCAAACCGATCCGAGCCACTTTATCGATGCTCATGGGCATCCTCCTCATTCTTTATTTTGCAACCCGTTCAACTATGGCGCGCGACAACCACCTTCGCACGGCCAATTGGGTGCGGACCCTCGCCGTCGAAAGCGAGTACGCGTGATGCAATCCCCCCGAGATCGATTTCCCGGGCACAAGCGAACGCGCCAAGTGATCGACGACGACAAACGAAGTGCACAACGCCGCAAGAACCCCGATGATCACTCGAGCCACTGGCCACTCGTGCGCATCATGCCAGATTCAGCCGACGACAGCAGGCGCTTCCCGGGCGAAAACGTGTGTGTCATCGTTCGCGGGCCGCAGACTGCCAGCAGTGGCGGCACCGATCCGACGCCGACATCGCTTGTACCCTACTGGATCTCACCCTGGCCAACGCTTGCCGAACGGTTGACGCGATCACAGGTGGCCCGAGCAGACTTCGTGGCCCCGAACGTTCGTTGACTGCTGGACACCTGCCAGTCATCCAGGTCAGATTGTATGGTTGCGTGAGCCGATGAGCCGGCATTCAAGGTCGCACTTCATAGGTTTTACGTAATGCCTTCCAGAGGGCGCGAAGCACGCAGACGAACTACCGCGAGCGCCTCTCGATCGCGCCCCTTCACTGCCTCTCGACGATCACTACCGCCGCCCCAACTCCAAGGCGTCGCCCAATATTGGAGACATCCAAAACGCTGCTTGGCAGCCTGCGCGCGCCCGCGGCGTGCTGGCTTGGCGAACCAACGCGTTTGACTGTAAGCCCGTCGCACAATAGTCTGCCGTTTGTAAAACGTTGGCGCCTCAAATTCCTAGTGTCCTGTGTCGGAGGTTCGTAGCAGAAGTGCGAGTCGCTACCATCGATCCCATGCGTGGGGAAAGTGCCGAAATCGGCGCCAGACGCGAAGGAAACCGCGCCTAAGTCGGACACCTGGCGAGGATTTCCGACCAAGTATGGCGTCGATTCTCGGCACTTTTATGGCACGAATCTCCGACACAGGACACTAGCTCCGTGCTTACGATCTATCTTCCAAGGAGAGTTAGAAATGTTCAGCCATATCATGGTCGGGAGCAACGACATTGCCCGCTCGAAGAAATTCTACGATGCCCTGTTCGTCGCGATGGGTGCCAAGCCTGGCGTCGAGGATGCCAGGGGGCGGCTCGTGTATACGCGCAATGGCGGACGTTTCATGGTGTCCAAACCCATCGACGGCAAGCCGGCCACCGCTGCCAATGGCGGTACTATCGGCTTCACCATGAGCGATGCCCAACAAGCCGAAGCATGGCACAGTGCCGGGGTCGCGAATGGCGGTAGGTCGATCGAAGACCCGCCAGGCGTGCGTCAAGGGGCCACCGGTCGGATTTATCTCGCGTACCTTCGCGATCCCGATGGCAACAAACTGTGCGCGCTTTATCGCATGCCAGCCGCCTGAAATCGTCTCGGCTCAACGTGTGGTCGCTCTTCCCGGGCTGACTTTCGGAGGGGCCGGGTCGTAAGGTCAGCAACGCGCCCGCAGTGCTGACGTAACCGCATTTGGTGGCCAACGTCGGCACCGGCCGAAGTGCTGCCGGACAATCGGACTGTCGTCGCCCCGCCGACCAGCTCTTGTCCTATCCGGTCACCCGTTGGGCGTCGAGTATGTGACCGGTGACCGCTGGTTACCGGCCATCGGAGAGGGCGCAACAGCGAACGTCAGCTTCTCCAGCACACGAACGGCTTCGCGCGCGGCGGAATTGACGGAATGCAATTACCCGGGTAATGCACCAACATGGCCATCGCACAATCTAAATTGACGGCTCAAGGCCAGATCTCTATCCCCGCCGAGGTACGCAAGAAGCTCGGGGTCGGGCCTGGATCCGTTCTCGAATGGGAAGAGCGGGATGCCGAGATCGTCGTTCGGCGCGCCGGGAACCACACCTCGAGTCAGGTACATTCGGCGCTGTTCGGCGCCGACCGCCCGGCGAAAACTACCCCTGTGAAGCAGGGTATCCGCGAATACGTTCGAAAGAAGCATGCGCGCCGTTGACACGAATCTCCTGGTGCGACTATTGGTTCGGAATGATCCGAAGCAAGTTTCAGCGGCCGAGGAGTTTGTTCAACGAGGTGCTTGGGTATCTCAGTTGGTCTTAGCAGAAACTCTGTGGGTGCTGGATGCCGTTTACGAGCGCAACTCTTCGCAATTGGCGGCTGCGCTTGAACTGTTGCTCGACCATCAGCATTTGACACTACAAGATGCGGACGTCGTTCGGGAGGCGCTTGCCCATTTCCGTGCGCGCCCCGTTCTTGGTTTCTCGGACTGTTTGGTACTCGCGATCGCGAAGAAGGCAGGCCATTCGCCTCTTGGCACGTTCGACAAGAATCTCGCACGCTTGGAAGGTACTCAACGCCTGTAGCGTACTTGGCATTTCGACAGTACAGAGAGGTCTTGCGTCCGTTTTGGCCAACATTACGCCGCCGGTTCGGCGGTGGAACGGCACGCCGCCTTCGGCCTCCAGCACAGTCGGGGCGATGCGCACGGCATGCGGCAGATCCGCAAAGACGCACGCTACCGTGGAACTCCGACCGGCCATTCGACGTGCCGTACACGGCATCGCCGATCCGGTTTCGACCCGCCGTGCCGACCTCGTAGTACCCGGAGAGAATGAGAAGTACGTTGATGCCCGCCTATGGCAATCGGTGGCTGGCTGGGCTTGCGTGTGGGTCACCCGTCAATCGGCGCAACCCTCATGATCGGTTCAGTTTTCGGGCGGCGGCAACACCTGCGGGCTCGGCGGAGTCTCGCAGCCCGGACTCCCGGGCCTTGATGGGCGCGGTTGGAACTCCTATCCTAGCTACCGTGGTGCCGGGACAGCAGTTCGTTGGCGCGCCGGCGCCCATCATGTGGTCAATTCCTTGCCCTCGCTACACGTGACTACCACCGACGTCGAGACACCCGCGACGCGCGCACCGATACCCAGCGGCGCGAATGCAGGAGGAATCCTGCGCTATCTGACGATCGCCGGCCTGGCGTTTCTTGCGCTCATGATGAGCCTGGAACCCGACGTAGGCTTCGCTGCGCCGCCGGTCGCCCGGCTGCTGTTCTGGACTCTGCAGATCGGCGCTGGGTTGGCTGTGCTGCAGTCGGTGCTGTACCTGCTTACGCGCCGCTACGGCGCCAGCCGCGTACCCAGTTGGTCATTGGTGCTGCTGTCGGGCCTGCTTGGTGCTGTCGTGCTCGCACCGGTCTACTGGTTGATCGGTGAAGGGCTGATGGAGCAGTGGTTCGGCTATCCCGCCCGGTCCGACGAGGAAGGGGACGATCTCATCGGGATCACCTTGAGCAGCCCCCTGCTGGAGGAATACGTGGACATCGTCGGCCCGGTAACAGCGGCATGGGCGTTGATCTGCCTGCCCCGTCTGCACTGGCTGGTGCCACCGCTGCTGCACGGACGAACACACCCCCCCGTTGCGGCGCCGCTGGCTGCGGTCGGATCCCAAGAGGACAACGCGAGCCAAGGTGCGCCCGGTGCCCCGTCCGATCCGCCTACATCCGGCCATCCCGCTTCATCGCCCCTCATGGGATCGACTCCATCCACCCGATCTTCCGACCTCGGCACGACCGCTGCGGCGGCGGTATCGACCTCGCCACGCGCGACGTGGTGCGAACGTCTGCCTGCCGAACTCGGCTCGGACGTGATCGCGGTCGCCTCCGAACTGCAGTACCTGCGCGTCTGGACGCCGCGCGGTTGCGCGCTGATCCTCGGTGCCCTGGTCGATGTCGAGTCCGAAGGTGCGGCGCACGGCCTGCGCGTGCACCGTTCGTGGTGGGTGGCCAGTGAACATGTCGTAAGCGTGCGGCGCACCGCCGCTGGGACGGTTTGCCTGATGAGCGATGGCCGGGAGGTGCCGGTCAGCCGCCGCCGGCGCGCCGAGGTGCTCACCCGCTTCGGCGACGGTGCCCAGTATCGCGTCTCCGGTGCATCAAAAGCTGTAGCGGACGCCGACCTGCACTGAGAACGGGTTGTATGTCAGCGAACCGGCGCTGCCGC
>JBIKKL010000510.1:0-3909 GCA_044360365.1 Burkholderiales bacterium
CGGGTGTAATCTCTCCATCGAGAAGGCCAGGACAGCGATGACGCCCGTGACGACACGCTGACGGCCATCCGATTCCCCAGGGAGAACTCGATGATTCGCCGCTGCCCGCTTCAGATCACTTCGACATTCGTGCTGTTGGCCTCGATCGTCGGCCCATCCCTCGCACAGCAGGACTACCCCGTCCGTCCCGTGCGCATCGTGGTGCCCTACCCGCCCGGCGGATCGGTGGACTACGTCGGCCGCGTTTACGGCAGCAAGCTCTCGGAGGCCTTCGGTCGTCAGTTCGTGGTCGACAATCGAGCCGGGGGCAACTCCATCATCGGCATGGACGCCGTCGCCAAGGCGCCGCCCGATGGCCATACCTTGCTCGTGGCGGCCGGAGGGCAGGTCACCATTCCGCACCTCTATCGGAAGCTGCCCTTCGACACCTTGAACGACTTCGCGCCCGTCGCAGCGGTCGCCCACAGCCAGTTCCTGCTCCTCGTCCATCCCTCGCTGCCGGCTAAAAGTCTCGGCGAACTGGTTGCGCTCGCCCGCAGGCGACCGGGGGAACTCAACTACGCAACCTCCAGCACCGGCGGGCCGACGCACCTGGGGGCCGTGCAGTTCGAGATGTCGGCCGGCGTGAAGATGCAGCAGATTCCCTACAAGGGCGGCAGCCCGGCGATGACGGATCTGCTCGGCGGACAAGTTCAGCTCGTGTTCGCCAACCCCGCGAGCTCGATCGGCTTCGTCAAGGACAGGCGCGTGCGCCCCCTCGCGGTCACGGGCGACAAGCGCCTCGATGCCTTGCCCGACGTCCCGACCTTTGCGCAAGCTGGCGTCCCCGGAGTCACGATCTCCAACTGGTACGCCGTGACCGCGCCGGCCGCCACGCCCAAGGTCATCGTCGACCGGCTGTCCGCCGCAATACTTAAGGCGGCCGCGACAGCCGATGTGAAGTCCGCCCTGGAAAAGCAGGGGCTGGAAGTCTTCATGGCATCTTCGGACCAGCTGGACAAACTGCGTCGCGCGGATTACGCAGAGCACGGCAAACTCATCAAGGCGGCGGGCATTCGGCCGCTCGACTGACTGTGGCCGAGCAGATCGACCACAGCGACACCTGCTAAGAACGCGACGCTGATTTTCACCCGGCAGCGTAGAGCGACTCGCGTTCACGCCACCCGATTGAACCAGAGCACCGAAAGAAACGCCGATACGGTGAGCAGCAAAGCGCCGGCTGCGACGAGATAGACGGTCATCTCCACCGTGCGCGTACGCTCGACGACCATCTTGGCGGTGAGATTCTCGTAGACCTTCTCGATCTGCTGCGCCGACGATGCAGCATAGTGCTCGCCTAGCGTGGTGGTCGCGATCTTGCGCAGCAGCTCTTCGTCGAGCTGCACGCGCATCGACCAGCCCGCGTAGTCCACCGGGGCGCCTTCGCGCGTGCCGATGCCTATCGTGTGCACGCGCACGCCATGCTCGGCGGCGAGCTTCGCAGCTTCGAGGGGATCGGGACCGAAGTTGCTCTCGCCGTCGCTCAGGAGCACGATGGCCCCGTTGCGATTCGAACCGGGCTTGACCTGCTCTTTTGCCTCCGTCCTGGGCCACAGCCACGATCGACCATGGACGAGCTGCTCCAGATCGATGCCTGCGTCGGGCAACAGGGTCGCCAGCGCAATGTATACCCCGCTGCCGAGCGCGCTGCCTTGCTGGGGCTGCAATCGTTCGATGGCGCGGTAGAGGTCTTCGCGCTTGTCGGTCGGCGACTGGACGACCGCAGCACTTCCGGCCACCGCGACAATGCCGATGCGGGTATAGGCCGGCTGCTGTTCGATGAAAGTGCGCGCCGCGGCCTTCACGGCGGTCATCCGATCGGGCTTGATGTCGGTTGCGCGCATGCTGCCCGAAATATCGATCGCGAGGATCAGATCCTTGTGCACCGACGGCAGCAACACGTTTGCCTGGGGCCGGGAGATTGCGGCCGTCAGCGCGACGAGCGCAAGCAGGAGCAGCACAGGCGGCAAAGCGCGTCGCAGCGAGCCTGCTCGCCGTTCGCTCGACGCGCGAACGAATCCGGGCAGGGCTGCATACGAGCGTCGACCGCGGCGCGCCAGCCAGACGAAGGCCGGAATGAAAAGCGGCAACGGCGCGAGCAGCCAAAGCATGGTCGGCCACATGAAGTTCAGCTGGACGATCTGATCGAAGGCGATCACTGCAGAAACTCCGGGCGCACGCCGCCCGTCGCCAGTTGTGCGCGCCGCTTGCGCAGGCGCGCGAATCGCAGCAGCGTCTCGGCGAGATCGCCGTCGGTGGAAAGTTCGATGCAGTCGGCACCGGCGACAGCGAGGGCCTCGCGCAGGGATTCCTCGCGTTCTACGGCAAGGCGCTCGAAGCGGCGACGAAACCCGGCATCGTGGGTATCGACGAAGAGCTGACGCCCGGTCTCGGCGTCTTCCATGACGACCATCCCCAGATCGGGCAACGACATCTCGAGCGGGTCGTACAGGCGCACGGCGAGCAGATCGTGCCGCTGGCCCAGCAGTGCGAGGGCACGTGCCCAACCGGGATCGCTGATGAAATCGGAGACCACGATCACGAGCGAGCGTCGCTTGATCGACTGCAGCGCTTGCTCGAGCAGATCCGCCAGTCGCGTCGGCGCGCCCACGCGTCGGACCTTGCCCACCTGCTGGAGTTGATTGATGAGATGCAGCACATGCACCCGCCCCGCACGAGCAGGAAGCACCGTTTCGACGCGATCGCTGTAGAGCAGCGCGCCGGCACGATTGCCATGCCGCGTGAGCATGCGCGTAACGAGCCCGACGAAATCGATCGCGAGCGAGCGCTTCGTCACGGCGGATTGACCGAAATCCACGGAGCCGCTCAGGTCGACCAGAAACCACGCGGCGACTTCACGATCCTCGTTGAACTGGCGCACGTGCGGTGACTGCAGGCGAGCCGTCGCATTCCAGTCGATGGTGCGAGCGTCGTCGCCGAAGCGATACTCGCGCAAGTCCGACAGATCGAGGCCGAAGCCGCGAAAGAGCGTCAGGTAATTGCCCTGCAGCACGCCGTCGAGCCGGCGCAGCACCGTGAACTCCAGCCGGCGCAGGACGCTCTCGGCATCGGGACGTGGCCCTTCGGCCGGCGCCGCGGCCGGCGCCGGATCAGGCTTTCGCCGCCACTTGAACATGCGACTCCAACGGTGCGTCCGGCTGCGGCACGGCCTGCATGATGCGCTCGATCAGGGCATCGGCCGTCTTGCCGTCGGACAGGGCTTCGTACGACAGCACCAGCCGATGGCGCATCACGTCGGGCACGAGGTCGGCAACGTCCGTGGCGAGGACATAGGCTCGACCCCGCAACAATGCCAGCGCCCGGGCGCCTTCGATGAGACAGATCGTCGCCCGCGGACTGGCGCCGAAGGTGATGTAGCGGGCCAGATCCTTCAAACCGTATTGCTCGCAGCGGCGCGTCGCAGAGACGAGCTTCACGGCATACTGCATCAGCGAAGGATCGACGTAGACCTTTCGGCACGCCTCCTGCAGCTGTGCAAGCTGCTCGGTCGTCGCGACCGCACCCACCGCTACCGGGGCCCCGGTCACGCGTTCGACGATGATGAATTCCTCGTCCTCGGTCGGATAATCGACGAGCACCTTCATCATGAAGCGGTCGACCTGCGCTTCGGGCAAGGGATACGTGCCTTCGGTCTCGATCGGATTCTGCGTCGCCATCACGAGAAACGGCGACGGCACGCGGTGGGTCTCGCCGGCAATCGTGACCTGCCGCTCCTGCATCACTTCGAGCAGCGCGCTCTGCACCTTGGCCGGCGCGCGATTGATTTCGTCGGCGAGCAGCAGATTGGTGAAGACCGGACCGAGCGTGGTGCCGAAGTCGCCGGTCTTCTGGTTGTAGATGCGCGTGCCG
>JBIKKL010000511.1:0-3908 GCA_044360365.1 Burkholderiales bacterium
CGATCCCGAAACATCGACCGGCGATACGCGGGGCCTCGGACCGAAGGCGAAGGAGCTGTACGCCAAGATCTACGACAAGGGCTGGCTCGGCATCACCTATCCGCGCGAGTATGGCGGGCAGGGCGGCGATCCGCTGACGCAGTACATCGTCGAAGAGGAGTTTCGCCGCGCCGGGGTCGACATCAGCCTGGGCGGCAGCGGCGCGCCGGCGATCATGGCGGCCGGCACCGAAGAGCAGAAGAAGTATTTCATCCCCGGGCTCATCAAGCGCGAAATCATATTCGCGCTGGGCTTTACCGAGCCGCACGCCGGCGCGGACCTCGCGAATCTGCGCTGCAGTGCCGTGAAGGACGGCGATCACTACGTCATCAACGGCCAGAAGATGTACACCAGCTCGGCCCACATGGCCACGCACATCTACCTGATGGCGCGCACCGACAAGAAGGCGCCCAAGCACGAAGGCATCTCGATCTTCCTGTTCCCGATGAACGTGGAAGGCCTCACCGTGCGTCCGCTGTGGACGATTCAGAACGAGCCGACCGCCCCACTGGGCACGACCTATGGCACCGCCCGCACGAACGAGACGTTCTACGACAATGTGCGCGTTCACAAGTCGTGTCTGCTCGGCGAGGAAAACAAGGGCTGGCGCGTCGGCGCGATGGGTCTCAACCTCGACCGCGTGGGCGCATGGCGCTATCTGATCTCCGTTCAGCGCAACGAGGACATCGTCAACTTCGTCAAGAAGAACACGCTCGGAGACTACGCTCCGGGCCAGAACCCCGCCGTGCGCGACAAGATCGCCGAAATGTGGATCGAAGCGCAGGTGTGCCGCCTGATGACGATGCGCAGCATGTCGATCGTCCGCAAAGGCGGCAATTTCACCTACGAGGGTTCGGCCGAGAAAGTGTGGGCGCCCGAGCACGGGGTGCGCGTGACCGAAGCGATCACGCAGATGCTGGGGCAATACGGGTCGTTGCTGCGCACGTCGCCGCATGCGGTCGAAAAGGGCATCTTCGCGCACAACGTGCTGGGCTCGTTCCAGTCGGGCATCAACCACGGCAGCGTGCAGGTGATGCGCGATCAGGTGGCGCGGCGCGGGTTGGGCCTGCCCTCGGGGCGCCGCAAGTCCGACGCGAAGAGCTGAGCGTGTTCGTTTGAGGTTCGACGGCGGGTGTCGTGCTGCGATGCCCGCCGTTTTCATCTCGGCGCCGCGAGTCGTCGTCCGTGAGGGTGATTGGGCGCCGTCGCCTGCGTCGGTCGAGGACATCGTCCATCCGTTGTCGCTGCGCTCATCCGGAGTTGCGTATGGAAGCGTCCGTCACTCGTCGTCTCGCCCGATTCGCCGCAAGTTCGGTACCTGAGGACTTGCCTGAACACGTTGCCAGGGAAGCCGCGCGGGCACTCGTCAACTGGATCGGGAGCCCGATTCGGGCGTGCCGACACGAGACGACGCAGTATGTGATCGAGGCGTTCGACGAGTTCTCGGGGCCGCGCGAAGCCAGCGTGCTCGGTCGTGAGGATAAGCTCGACATCTTCACGGCGGCGCTCGTGAATTGTGTGTCGTCGGGCGTGTTCGACTACGACGATACGCACATCGCGACGGTGATTCATCCGACGGGGCCGATCGCATCGAGTCTGCTTGCGCTGGGCGAACGTCGAACGATGCGGGGTGCCGATTTTCTGCATGCGCTGACCCTCGGCATCGAAGTGCAGTGCCGGCTGGCCAATGCGCTTGCTGCACCGCCTGCACAATGCGATCCGGCCTGGTTCCTCACGGGCTTGACGGGCGGGATCGGTGCAGCGATTGCGGTGGGCCGTATTCTTGGATTGAACGAACAGCAGATGGTGTGGGCGATCGGCATCGCCGCGATGCGTGCGGCGGGGCCCCGCGAGACGCATGGGACGATTGCGAAGAACCTCGTGCCGGCGTGGGCCGCGCAAGCGGGCATGCAGGCGGCGCTGCTCGCGCGACGCGGATTCACGACCTCCGAGACGCCGATCGAAGGGCCTCGCGGGTTGGGCTATTTGTACGCGACGCAGCCGCACTGGCCGGCTTTGGTGGATGGGTTGGGCGAGCGCTGGGAGATGCTGCAGAACACGTACAAGCCGTATCCCTGCGGCATCGTCATTCATCCCGCGCTCACCGGCGCGATGGAAATCGCCGAGCAGCATCGGCCCGATCCGGATGCGATCGAGCGCGTGGATTTGACCGTGCATCCCATGTGTCTTCGACTCACCGGACGCCGGGCGCCGATCAATGCTGTCGAAGGCACGTTCAGCGTGTATCACTGGGTGGCTGTCGCGCTGCGCGAGCGCGAGATCCGCATCCGGCAGTTCAGCGATGCGTGCATTGCAGACCCCGGCAATGTTGCTTTGCGCGACCGGGTGCATGCGCAAGCAGGCGACGACTATAGGGTGGACGAGGCGCAAGTGCGCGTCATGCTTCGCGATGGTCGGGTGCTGGAGCAGCACGTCGACCATCAACTCGGCTCGGTCGAGCGGCCGATGTCCGACGCGCAGCTGGAAGCCAAACTGCACGATCTGGCCGATCCCGTGTTGGGCGCCTCGCAGGTCGACGACCTGGCTCACGCGTGTTGGAACGTCCGACAGTCGGCTGATGCGTCGACGCTCGTGCGTCTGGCGTGCCCCTGAAATCCCGTTCCCTTCGACCCTGAGTCGACCCCGGGGTCGACTCAGGGTCGAAGGTGCGCTGATCCAGGGTCGGCTATTGCGGTTCGACGCCGGCGGCTTTGACGGCCGTCTTCCAGATCCCCAGCTGCTCCTTCATGTGGGCTGCGAGTTCTTGCGGCGACGAGGAGCGAACGACGAAGCCCTGCTTGAGCATCGCGCCCTTGACCTCCGGCTTCGCGAGCGTGGCGACCATCTCCTTGTTCATGCGGGCGACGATCGCGGGCGGGATCCCGGCGGGGCCCACGAGGCCGAACCACGGTCCGATCGGAAACGGCGGCTGTCCGGCCTGCGGGAACGACGGGATGTCCGGCAGGACGGGACTCGGCTCCGGCAGCGTCGTCGCCAGGGCGCGCAGCTTCCCGTCCCGAATGTGCGCGGCGAGTGACGTGACCGTGCCGTTCATCATCTGCACGCGTCCGGAGAGGAGATCGGCCATCGCATCGGGTTCGGACTTGTAGGGCACGGATCGCATCTTGATCCCGTTGCTGGACGCGAACATCGCCGTGGAGACCAGCGCATAGGTATTGCCGGCGGCGAAGCTGATCGCTGCCGGATTGCTCTTTGCGTACGAGATGAGCTCCCCGATCGACTTGACGGGCACCGACGGATGCACGACGAAGAAGAAGGTGTTGTCGCCGAGATACGTGATGGGCGTAAAGTCCTTCAGTACGTCGTAGGGCGGCACTTTGCGGATATTCGGGACGACCGAATACGCGCTGTTGGTGCCGAAGAGGTAGGTGTAGCCGTCGGGCGTGGCACGTTTCACCTCCATGCCGGAGATTGCGCCGTCGGCGCCGGGCTTGGGCACCACGACGACCGGTTGGCCCAGCGACTGCGCGAGATCCTGACCGACGATGCGGGCCAGGGTATCGCTCGCCGATCCGGGGCCGAACGAGATGATGAAGCGGATGGGCTTCGTCGGATAGTTCTGTGCCTGGCTGGGGCCGAGCCATCCCCCCAGTGCGGCCACGAGCATGACTGCGCAACGCTTGAGCATGACTGCTTCCTCCTCCTTGGGTTCGCCGTTCAGGCTGTTGTCGGCCGGTGTGCGCGCAGGAACGATCGAATCTGGCGTACGGCAATCGGGATGTGTTCCCTGGGATCCTTCCACGGGAACATGCTGACCTCCGATCGCGGGGCAAGCATGACCGTTTCCATGGCAACGGCGTAGGGGTGTGCGGGAATGTCGTCCGGCAGCACCAGGATGGGCGTCTGGC
>JBIKKL010000512.1:0-3899 GCA_044360365.1 Burkholderiales bacterium
CCAATGACGCCTGCGCCGTCGCTGCGGCGGGGATGTCCATCACGTCAACCGCCCGGGAGCTTGCCTGCATCCAACGCATCGAGGATGGCGTCGGCCCCGCCGTCGCGCAGGCGCCGGGCGAGGTCTGCGCCCAGGGCGTCGGGGCCCATCGCGGGACCAAAGGCTTGCGAGGCAACCATCTGCCGCCCGTCCGGACTTGCAACGAAGCCTCGCAGGCGCAGCGTTTCCCCCTCCAACTCACCAAAAGCGCCGAGCGGTAACTGACAGCTACCACCCAGAAGACGCGAGACGGTCCTTTCCGCCTCGACCGCCTGCGTCGTGGCGACATGCCTCAGCGGCACGACCCATTCGGCCACGTCTGGACGTGACGACAGACATTCGATCCCCAGCGCACCTTGGCCCGGCGCCGGCAGGCTCTCTTCCGGACTGAGACACGATGCGATGCGCTCGTCGAGGCCCAGGCGTCTCAGGCCGGCGGCCGCCAGGATGATCGCGTCGAACTCGCCGTCGTCGAGTTTGCGCAACCGGGTCTGCACGTTGCCTCGCAGCGGCTGGACCACGAGCGACGGATACCGGGCCCGCACCTGTGCTTCGCGCCGCAGGCTCGACGTGCCCACTCGCGCGCCGGCCGGCAACTGACCGAGGCTGCGAAAGCGATTGGATACGAAGGCATCGCGGGGATCCTCCCGTTCGCCGATCGCTGCGATGACGAACCCTTCGGGCATCACCATGGGCACATCCTTCATCGAATGGACCGCAATGTGCGCTGCGCCGGATTCGAGTGCGTTCTCCAGTTCCTTCACGAAGAGCCCCTTGCCCCCGATCTTCGACAAGGATCGATCGAGGATCTCATCGCCGCGGGTACTCATGCTCTTGATGGTGACGTCGCACCCCGGATAAAGGACACGCAGCCGCTGCTGGACGTGTTCGGCCTGCCACATCGCGAGGACGCTTGCGCGCGAGGCAATGACGATGCGGTCCGGTTGCTTCATGGCGGGAGCCTGGATCGAAATTCCGGGGAAAAAGGTGCGCCGCTCATGGCGGGGGCCTCGCATGTCGGCCAGGATCGCACACTGTACTTCAGCATCGGCAGGGCGCCGTCACCCGAAAGAATTCTAGCACGCAGCGCGGCGCGACCCGCTGCCGGCAGAACCCGCTTCCCTTCGCCGCGAGATCGACGCACTCGTGAACGCGATCGATGCCGTGCGCTTCAGCCACGAAACTCGCGCACGACGTGCTGCTGACGGCGCGAGACGGGCAGCTTCTCGGCAATCCCGTCGAGCATCACCTCCCAGTGTCCCTCGCCTGCTTCATGGGCACGCTCGAAGCCTCGTATCGCGGCCCGGGCGACGAGACAGTTGCGATGAATGCGGACGAACTGCTCCGCGAATTCCTGCTCGAGCTTCGTGAGCGATTCCTCCAGCAGAAACTCACGCTCCCGCGTGCGGGCGGTGACGTACTTCAACTCGGCCTTGAGATAGACGATTTCCGGTACGGGAATGAGATGGATGCGCCCTCGCTCCTGCGAACAAAGATGTGCGCGAGCGGACGACTGCAGGCGGCTCAGCGTTTCGTCCTTCGGCGGCGGCGAAGAGCGTATGCGTGTCAGTGCGTCTTCGAGTCGTCCGGCACGGATCGGCTTGAGCAGGTAGTCGACAGCGTGAACCTCGAACGCCTTGATCGCGTATGCATCGAACGCCGTGGTGAAGACGATGGCGGGCGGGCGCTGCAGCTTCTGCAGATGGCGTGCGACCTCGATGCCGTCGATCTCCGGCATGCGGATGTCGAGCAGCACGACATCGGGTTCGTGCTGATGCGCCAGTTCGAGCGCTTCGCGACCGTTGCCGGCCTCGGCCACGAGTTGCAGGGGAATCCGCTCGCGCAGATCGTCCAGCAATTCCTTCAATCGGCGGCGTGCCGGCGCTTCGTCGTCTACGATCAGCAGCCGCAACATGGTCGGATCGCTCATCGGCTTGCGCTCCGGTAGGGCATGACGATATGAACCTGATACGTCTGGTTTTCGACATTCGCCCGCAGGGTGGCCTCGGCATCGAAGTGTAGCTGCAGGCGCTCGCGAATATTGTTCAGGGCCATCTTGTTGCCCGAATGGTGGTCGCCATCGAGCTTGTACGGGTTGCGCAGTACCGCATGAATCTGCTGCCCCTTGCGGAAGATGTTGATGCTGACGACGCCGGGCTCCGAACGCGGTTCGATCCCGTGATATACGGCATTTTCGAGGAGGGGCTGGAGGACCAGGGGCGGAACCAGCGCATCCGCGGGCATTTTGTCGACATGCCATTCGAGCTTCAGGCGCTC
This sequence comes from Burkholderiales bacterium, assembly GCA_044360365.1. GTDB lineage: Bacteria > Pseudomonadota > Gammaproteobacteria > Burkholderiales > WYBJ01 > WYBJ01. Next base: position 2,317 of record JBIKKL010000512.1, read on the forward strand.
GCCCAAGCGCAGCTGTTCGAGGCCGAGATACTGACGGCACAACTCCACCTCGCGCGCGAGCGTGGTGAGTTCCCGATTGTCCGCCATCAGAACCCGAAAGAGGTCCGCCATGTCTTCGAGCGCGGTCTCGGCACGCTTCGGCTCGGAGCGAATCAGTGACAGCACCGCGTTGATGCTGTTGAACAGGAAATGCGGGCGGATGCGCGCCTGCAGCGCCTGCAGCCTCGCTTCGGTGAGTGCCGGCGAAAGCGCGCGGGCCCGCAGGTCGAAGTAGCCGATCAGCAAAGCCACGAGGATCGCCGTGAACAGCCAGGAACGAAGCAGGTCGCGGGAGGCCTGCGGGACGATCAGGTGCTCGATCTGATGCCCACCCGCCACGAGCAGCAGGCTGAGGCAAAGAATGACAAGCATGCCGATTCGGTAAGACAGGCGCTGCAGCCAGCGCGCCAGGACTGCCAGCGCGGACAGCACAAGCAACAGCGGCAGGATGGCAACGCTCGCGATGGCGGTGACTTCGGTGAGGAACTCGGCCGACGTCGCGCTTCGAGCCAGGGCGATGACGGCGGCGAACAGGCAAGCGCCGAGGAGAATCCGGGCGAGCACGCCGAGATTTGCAGTATCGGGCACCCGATTGGGCGCGTTGTTTTGTCTTATACTCCCCATCGACCGGTCATGGCGGATCGTAGGCGCGCAGCCGCGCGGGTTCGCTGCGATGTGCGACGAATCGGCCCCACCCTTCTCCCCGCGATGCGCAGCCTGCTGGATGCACGGTGTCGACGATGCCGCAAGGGTTGCACATGCCCCGGTCTTTGACAAGGCACAAAGAGAACGCGGCATGGCCACCAAGAACAAGTCAGATACGCAAGTGCGCTGGTCCGGGCGCTTCAATGAACCCGTCTCCGAGCGCGTCAAGCGCTACACCGCATCGGTCACCTTCGATCAGCGCCTCGCGCATGTGGACATCACGGGCTCGCTCGCGCACGCCAGAATGCTGCAGGCCCGGAATGTCATCTCGAAGAAGGATCTGCGCGACATCGAACGCGGCATGCGCGAGATCCGGGCAGACATCGATGCCGGGCGCTTCGAGTGGTCGATCGACCGCGAAGACGTGCACTTCAACATCGAGCGGCGCCTGACCGAACTGGTCGGCGAGGCCGGCAAACGGCTGCACACGGGCCGCTCGCGCAATGATCAGGTCGCCACCGACATTCGCCTCTACCTGCGCGACGCCATCGACGAGCTGGTCGGCCTGCTCGGCGCGCTGCGCTCGGCCCTGCTCGATGTCGCCGAGCAGCATGCCGGCACGGTCATGCCCGGCTTTACTCACCTGCAGGTGGCACAGCCCGTGACCTTCGGGCATCACCTGCTGGCGTACTTCGAAATGTTCACGCGCGATGCCGAGCGTCTGCGCGATTGCCGGGTGCGGGTGAACCGTCTGCCGCTGGGCGCAGCCGCACTCGCCGGCACCAGTTTCCCGATCGACCGGACGCTCGTCGCACGCGAGTTGGGCTTCGACGCCGTCTGCGAGAACTCGCTGGACGCCGTCTCCGACCGCGATTTCGCCATCGAGTTTTCCTCGTGCG
>JBIKKL010000513.1:0-3895 GCA_044360365.1 Burkholderiales bacterium
TTCTTCACCCTCGGGGCAGCAAGCTACATCGATGCGGCTCAATCCCGCTTGGCCTATCAAGCCCTGGCCGTCCGACACAACGGAATGCTAGACGAAAAATTCGGCTGGCTCTACGAGCGCGTGTTTGCGACGCTTGCTCCCCTGCTGGGTGGATGCATCGTCATGCACCCGAGCGCAGCGCGCCCGGGCTTTCACATCTACCTAGCACACAAGGCATTCGAGCAGGCGATTGCGTCGACCCATCTCGATAGTCAGTACGAGCTCGTCGATTGGTCGCAGTGCACGAACCCGGACTTCGGCAGTACGGCCTCTTTCACACTCGCGCTGGAACTGCCGTTGCACGGGGGCGGGCTGTACACCTGGGACGTGCACCGCAGGGAGATCGCCCACCTTGATCAAGCGGCCATCGCACGCATCGTGGCAAACCGCAGCCGCCACTACATCGATTACCGCATCGGCCATATGGCGTTCCACTCCGGGCACATCATGCATCAGGTGGCACCGGCGAGGCATCTAGGCCCCCAGGAACGCAGAATCACGTTGCAGGGACACTGCACTCGCGCGGGAGACGTCTGGTATGCCTATTGGTGAAAACAGCCAGGATCGAAGCATGCTCAAATTGACAGTGCTCAACTCCATCAGCTCGATGCCTTTCCATGGCCTGACCTTCGCTAGTCTGCAGTCACTCCTCTACACGGTCGAGACTGCCTCGGCCGCCGCCGTCGGCGCAACGTACAACGAGAATCCCGTCGGCCTCGCACTCGCGATCGACCTACCCGACAAAAAGCAATGGCGACTTGCATCGCTGTTCGTTTCCCCGTCCCATCGGAATACCGGCATAGGCACCGCACTGCTCAAAGCCATGGAGGAGGAACTGCAGCGACGGGACGTCGCTCGATTTGAATCCCGATACCACACGAATCGCCCGACGACCGAAGCTGCACGGCGCATCCTCGCGAAGCTGCACTGGCCCAGCCCCACCGCGGACCGGCTGATCTGCCGTTGCGACCGAACGATGTTGTCTGCACCATGGCTGCGAGACTACCCGCTGCGCGACAGCGCCGAACTATTCTGGTGGTCGGACGCGAAGCAAGAGGAAATCGATCGACTTCGCCAGGAGCAGGAGCGAGAGAAGTGGATCCCGGCGAGCCTGCTGCCCTGGGAATATCAAAAAATGGCGCCCAACAGCGTCGGGATGCGCCTCGATGGAAGCATCGTCGGCTGGGTCCTGACGCAGCACTTTGACTCCAAGACCCTTGTCTACAGCAACAGCTACATGCACCCGAGACTTCAAGGCACGGCCCGGATTCTGCCTCTCTACGTCAAGGCCGTGCGACGCCACAGCGAGGATCTGTCTCTGCCGCAGGCCACCTGGGTGGTCCCGTTCGAGCATCCCGGAATGGTTCGCTTCGTGCGACGCTGGCTCGCGCCCTACATGAAAGTCGTCGAGGAACTACACGTCAGCATGAAGCATCTCAACGCCGCCACTCCCGTGCAGCCATGAGCGACTCCACTGCGATCCACACCATTGCCTGGAGTGACGTCAGCAAGCCCGAGCACATTCTTTCCCACTTAGTCACCGCACGCAAGCCCGTCGTCATCCAAGGGTTCTTGGCCAACATCGCGCTGGGCGAACTGCAGACCCAGGAGCGTTGCGCCCAGATCATAGGCAATGTCCCAATCGATCTGCAAGAGGAGTTCGTCGACTGGTCGCTTCGGCACGGCGGTGCGGCAGATAAACGGCCCCGCCACCGAGCGACGGTCGCTGAATATCTCGCAATGCTCGATTCGGACCCCTATAGCCCGTGGATGTGCACAGAATATCCTACGCCTGAGGCGCTAATGTCGCTGCTCGACCACTGGCCCCAGTCCCTGGCACAGGGCCAGACAGTCGCCTCGTTTACGTTCATCGGCGGCAAGGGTCATCATGCGCACCTGCATTACGATGGCGACTTCCGCAACGTCCTCCTCATCCAGGTCTTCGGCACAAAGCAAGCGGTACTGATCCCGCCGACGCACCCAGCGCTTGTGAACCCCATCGGCAACTTTTCTGGTGCATTCCTGAACCGAATGACTGCAGAGCAACGAAGCGCCTTCATGACGCTCTCTGGAGCACAGCTCGCCACGCTACGCGCCGGCGACGCCCTTTTTATGCCGGCCGCCATCTGGCACTTCCTGGATTATCAAGATAACGGCATGTCCATCAATCTTCGATTCGCACCGAGCAAGACGAACGCACGGCTCGCAGGCCTGATGCACGCACATGGCGCACTGCAGTTCCTGGCGTGGCACTTTGCAGATGGCCATGTGCCGGATGCTGCAGAAGTAGCGGCCGTGGACGAGATGGTCACGCTCGCACGAACACCGTCCGCCGACACGACGCGCAGAGGGCTGGAGATCGAGGCGCTGACCTCGAAGCTCGCCGGCGTCTTGTGCCCCCCCCATGGCACTGGCGCATTTCTGGACGGTGCAGATACGCTGCGCATGGCCTACCTGCGATATGAATCTGAACGGCTGTATCCTTACCCTCGCGCCCCAATGTACGATCCGCTGACTGGGTGGCCCAACGAGATCGTCGACGCATCGCGCTCGTGACCGAAAAATCGATCGGCGGCTCGATCGATATAGTGCTCAGTCATTTTTCGGGTGTCATGGCCGTAGCGTTCAGGTATTCGAACGAACACGTAGCGTCCCACTATAAGAACGAATCCACCAAGCAGCGACAAGGTGGCAGTAGCCAAGCATTCAAACCAAGTCGCATCCGACACCGTATGCTCCTATCGTCCACAGCGAGCGGCGGAAACTCGCGAATCAAACGCTTCTCCAGATCTTGATGACTGCGCTGGGGTCCCCTTTGCGCGGCAATCACCACGTCATTGCCGACTGGATCGGCTTCTACGCTTCGTCTTCATACTGCCCCCCTCACTATGTCATTGATAAATCGAAAGCGCCTCTCGGTTGGTACCGCGGAACGGCGGGAACGAAAGCTTGCTCTTGCCGCGCTCATCTTCGCGTCTTCAGTGGTTAGTACGTCGTGGCGGAAGATCCACAGATCAGGCCGCGAGTACTCCGCCGTCAGTTCGGCGTGCTCGATGGCACGGCGCAATTTGTGTGCACTGACGCCGAGTACGCGCGACGCCTCTGTCACGTTGAGACATCTCGCGGTCGCACGTCGCTGATCCGAGTACACCCGAATCGCATGATGTCTGCGCAGCGCCATCTGCGCATTGCTGCCTACGGATTACCCGTCTCAGAACACCTCGCCATCGGTCGATCGAGTCGCTCCCGAAACACTTCAGCGAACGCCAAATACGTCCTATTCCCGCGGATTACGTTCCACGCAGGACTGTCGCGCGCAAAGCCACGATCCCGATTCAATCACGCCGCTGCACCATTCGCTCAGCGTTCGCCTTATACAACACATCGATCGGTGTCCTCACTACGGTCATCGAATCGTCCGCAAACACCTCTGACCCAGTAAGACTGGGGGCCGTTACCGGAACAAAAACAATGCCAAGCCTGCCGAACACAAACACCACAACCAAAAGACTTGGCAGGGGCGAGTAAACGTCCATCATTGCACAATTCCTCTACGCGGTGGTCCTAGTCGGGTTAGGCCGAAGTGCATCGGTTGAGATCTCATCGAGCGTCAGGCGAACGCCCAGCGAGCCGCTCCCCAATCGCACGGGTGACTTTCTCAGGCTGATCTCCATGCGGTGGATGGCCGGATGTGCCGCACATGCACTTGCGATGCGCGTGATGAGCCGTTCCTGCGTTTCATAATGACCGTCTGCCGCGAGATGGTCTATTTCCATGATCAGTGGGTCATAGTCAAACACATACGCCATGCCATCTCGGAAAATGACCACTTGATTGACCTCAATGTAAAGTGTCA
>JBIKKL010000056.1:0-13701 GCA_044360365.1 Burkholderiales bacterium
TCTCGCCTCAGCCCGTACCACCGACCGTGAGGCCATCCACACGCAATGTCGGTTGTCCCACACCCACCGGAACGCTTTGACCTTCCTTGCCGCACGTACCCACGCCCGTATCGAGCGCCATGTCGTTGCCGATCATGCTCACGCGCGTGAGGACGTCGGGGCCATTGCCGATGAGCGTTGCCCCCTTCACCGGATACGTGACCTTGCCGTCCTCGATCATGTACGCCTCGGCGGCCGAAAACACGAACTTGCCGCTGGTGATATCGACCTGGCCGCCGCCGAAGTTGACCGCGAAAAGTCCGCTCTTCACCGACGCCAGGATTTCCGCAGGATCGTGGGCGCCATTAAGCATGTAGGTGTTGGTCATGCGCGGCATCGGGATGTGCGCATAAGACTCGCGCCGACCGTTGCCCGTCACGGGTACGTTCATGAGGCGCGCGTTGAGCGTATCCTGCAAGTAGCCCTTGAGGACGCCGTCTTCGATCAGAACGTTGCGCTGGGTCGGATTGCCTTCGTCATCGACGTTCAACGACCCGCGGCGTTTAGCGAGGGTGCCGTCGTCGACTACGGTCACTCCGGGGGACGCAACACGCTCACCGATGCGCCCCGAGAACGCCGAACTGCCCTTGCGATTGAAATCCCCTTCGAGGCCGTGACCGATCGCTTCGTGCAGCAACACCCCGGGCCAGCCCGGTCCGAGCACGACGGTCATCGGGCCGGCCGGCGCCGGACGCGCGGACAGATTCGTAATCGCCTGGTGGACGGCGCGCTGAGCATAGTCCTCCAGCACCTCGTCGGTAAACTGGGCGTAATCGAATCGCCCCCCGCCGCCCGAGGAGCCCTGCTCGCGCCGGCCGTCCTGCTCGGCGATGACCTGGACCGATACCCGCACGAGTGGACGCACGTCGGCGACCATCAAGCCGTCGCTGCGCGCCATCATCATCACTTCGTATTCGCCGCCCAGATGCGCCATCACCTGCACGACCCTTGAATCGAGCGAGCGCGCGTATTTCTCGAGCCGCTCCAGCAGCTTGACCTTGGCCTCGTCCGGCAGACTGGCGAGTGGATCGTTCGGATCGTACAGTTCGCGCCCCGGGCCGCGATTCGCAACTTGAACCGCCCCGTTGCCGCCCTGGCGACCGATCGCCCGGGTGGCCTGCGCGGCCGATCGCAGCGCATCGAGACTGATGTCATCGGAGTACGCGAAAGCGGTCTTCTCGCCGCTGACCGCACGCACGCCGACCCCCTGATCGATCGAGAAGCTGCCCGATTTGACGATGCCTTCCTCGAGGCTCCACCCTTCGGACCGCGTGTACTGGAAGTAGAGATCCGCGTAGTCGACCGAATGGGTCATGATGTCCCCGAACACGCCCTGGAGCTTGCCGACGTCCAGGGAGTACGGTGCGAGCAGACAACGATCCGCCGTGGTGAACAGGTTTTCTACCAGCCGCAAGGCGGGTTCGCTCTGTATGGACATGTATCTCTTTCGTGGGATGGGTCGTACGGTATTGATCCGAAGCCCGGCGCAGAGTTCGGAGCCTCTGACGTAGCTTGGGGCGGCATCGCCCCGTTCAATCACGCCGGGAGTTTACGATGCTCCAACGCAGGCAGACTAGCACGCACGCTGCGCAAACGCGCCGGATCGATGTCTGCCAATACCACGCCGGGGCCTTGCGGCAACCGGTTCAACACCTCGCCCCATGGGTCGATCACCATGGTGTCGCCATGGGTCTGGCGACCGCTCGGATGCCGCCCGCCCTGGGCAGGTGCGAGCACGTAGGCCTGGTTCTCGATTGCCCTCGCTCGCAGGAGCGTTTCCCAATGGGCCTTGCCGGTCGTCGCCGTGAAGGCGGACGGTACGAAAATCATGTCAACCAGACCCATGCGACGATAGAGTTCGGGGAATCGCAGGTCGTAGCACACTGACAACCCGATACGTCCGAAGGGGGAATCGAAGGCGACGACTTCGCGGCCGGGCTCGATGGAGTTGGCTTCGACATAGCGCTCGGTCCCGTTGTCGAAGCCGAAGAGGTGGATCTTGTCGTAGCGTGCCGCGAGCCGGCCCCGATCGTCGTAGGCGAGACAGGTATTGAGCACCTTGTCCGGGTGTCTCCCGGCCAACGGGACGGAGCCGCCGATGACCCACATCTTGAGGCTGCGCGCGATCTCCGAAAGGAAGCGCTGTATCGGGCCTGCCCCCAGAGGTTCGCGAACCCGGACCTTGTCTTTCTCGTGCAATCCCATGATCGGAAAGAACTCGGGCAGTGCGGCGAGCCTCGCGCCAGCCGTCGCCGCCTGCATCAGCAGTTCGGCGGCTTGCGCGAGGTTCGCCTCCACGTCCGGACCCGAAACCATCTGGATGGCGGCAACGCGCGTTGACGCTCCGTCTGTCGGTGGGGAGTTCTGTGACGACACCATGCCCTCCTCAGCGCGCTTGCGGCGCAGCCACGTCGAGTTGAATGGACTGTCGTGCGGCGAGGTCGGGCCGCAGTACGATGCGCTCGGCATCGAGTGCGTGCGACACCAGCCACGCGCGCAGCTCTTCTGCCTGGCCGGTTGCTTCGACGCCCGGCGCATGACGGATCGTCAATTGAGCCGCAGGCGCCGACGCGAGTTCGCCCAGCACCCGTTGCACCGCAGGCACGGCAAGGACGGCTCGGCCGCTGCGCGGTCGGTCCCAAAGCTCGGGCGGCACTTCGTTCGCTGCCATTTCGGCAGCGAACGCGAGGGGCGACAAGAAAAAAAGCAGTGCCACAACCGACGCAATCATCCTTGACGACAACGGGTCGACGGTCGGCTTTCGGATGGGGATCATCAGCCAGGCTCCGATCGCCCGACGGCGAGCTTCACGACGGCTGGGTCGCTCCATGTACCTGTCACGGCGTAATCATAGGCAACCAACTGTCCGAGCGGATCCTTGAGCAGGCGCTGCGCCAGGAACACGCCGAGCCCGGCCACCGGTCCGCCCAGCAAGGTGGTCACGGCTGCGACGCTGTCGCCGACGGACGGAATCACACGCACCCTGAGCTTCTGCGTCTCGTGGACGAAATCGATGTCACCGGTCATCTGCACGGTTGCCGAGGACGAAAGGATACGCAGCCCCTGCGTGGTCGCCACACCGCGCTGGATATTGGCCGACCCCGAAATGGTATCGAAGGAAAATCCGTCGCTGAAGATATCCTTGAAGTCGAGTGCAACGCGCCGCGGCAACGCCTGCAGATTGAAGATCGACAACAGCTTGCCGATCCCCGGATCGAGCTTGGTGAACTGGCCGTTGCGCGCCTCGAGATTGAGCGTGCCCGTCAGCGAGGGCAGATCGAAATCCTGAGGCGCGCCGTTCCAGGCCAGCTTGCCGAAGAGCGAGGCCGTCCCGCCCTTGACGCCGTCGATCTGATAAGTTCGCGCAAGGTAGCGGCTGATGTCGTTGACCTCCACCTTGTAGTTCATTTCCGTGCGCGGCACCCTGGCCTGCCACAGCCATTGCCCATCGGCGGTGAGCGTGCCATCCGGGTTGCGGACCAGCAGCCGATCGATCTTCCAGTTGCGCCCGTCAGGCGTTGCCTCGAGCTGCAGATGCCCCCAGTTTCGGGCGTTATGTCGAAAATCCTCGACGACGACGTCCAGCGCCGGATACTCGACCGGCTTGGGATCGGACTCCGGCGCCGACACACCCAATCGCTCCATCGGCGCGGGTAACGCAAGCCGCTGCAGCCGCGCCACGATCCTGCCCTTTCCCTGCGGCTGCCAACCCACCTCACCGGCCATTTCCCTGGCATCGATGCGCACGCGCCAGTCGCCTGTCTGCTGCCGCCCGGCGATGGCAACATCGCTGAAGCGGCGGGCGAACAGATCCAGGGACTCGAACTTCAGATCCACGCCCGCGAGCCCGGGCAAAGGCGCGCCGGCGCCGGACGAAGCTCCCAGCAATGCCCGCCAGCGATCCAGATCGAGCGATGGCAGGGCACCCCGGAGCCAGACGCCCGGACCTTCGGCGGCCGGCGCAGGCGTACCCAAGCCAACTGCGACACGCTCAGTCGTCGCTTTCCCGCCGTCGCGCCGACGCAGAAACCTTGCGTTGACCCACTTGCCGAGGGCAAGATCGATCTGATCCTGCTGCCCGCCCAGTTGGCGCCGTTCGAATCGCAACGGCATGGCCTCGGCGGCTGACTTCGCGAGCGGGAACGGCAAGCTCGATTGCACGCCCACCAACGCCGACTCGATCGTGAAATCCGCCTGCTTGGCGCGAATCCGCAGGCTGCTGCGCCAATCGGCGCCGCCGCTCAATTGGGCGAGGAAGGGATGGTCCGAGAGGCGACGCAGCGCGTCGAGGTTGGCCCGGCCGCTGGCCGTCACGGCAACGACGCCGTCTTGTGTGGCAAGACTGATCGTCGCCGGTCCGCCGAAGATCTGGACCGTTATGCCTTGGCCACGCACTGAGGACTCGGTGAACTCGATTCGCCCGTCCACCTGATCGAGCGGGGGCAGATCCGGGTCGACACGCAGCCGATTGCTGAGAAACTGATAGGCGCCGACCAGCTTGGTGTTGGCCGTGTTGCCAAAGGGCAGCACCAGGCGCATGGCGAGTCGACCGCTGCCCTGGGCGTCCATGCCCTCCGTAAAGCGGTCGATCATCGCCGCAGCCGGACTCTCGGCGATGAATCGCAGAAATTCGTTCGTCGGACCTTCGGCTTCGCCCGCGATCTCGATCAGATCGCTGCGCTCGACATCGGATATCGCCGCTCGCACCTTCCCGAGCGATACGTTGAGAATGCGGCTGCTCGCTGCATTGATCTCCATGCTCGGCCCATCGAACACAAGATCGGCCGCGATGCCTTCGATCCGCGGCCAACCGGGCGCATACACAAGTACGGTGTCGCGCGCCTTCACCGTGATGCGAAACGTCCCGCTCTTGCGATCGCGGAAGGGGAAGTGCGCGAGATCCCCCTTCAATCGCAAAACGACGTCGCTTGCCTTGCCGCCGAGCAGCGCCGTGCGCAGCCATTCCTTCGTCATCGGGGTCACGCGCGGCATGTAACGCCAGACGCTGCGCGCTTCAGCGCGCGTGATCGCACCGGTCAGATCGGCCGTGCCCGGACCGGTGCCGTCGGTTGCGTACGTTCCGTGCAGCGAGCCGGCCACATCGTCGTTGGCAAAGCGCACCTCGCTCAGGCGAACGTCGTACCGGCCGTTCGCCGCAGTCCAGGTGGCCGCCCCGGATGCTTCGGCGAGATCGATGGCTTCCGCGAATACGCGAGGCAGATCCAGTCTCACTTTCTGACCGGCGACCCTGAACGAGCCCTGGCGCTCGTTTCCTTCGATCGCGCCCGACATCCCGCTCACGCCGGGAAACCTGCCCACCGCATTCACGGCCAGTCGTTCGAACTGTGCCTTGAACTGGTATTGGGTCGGCGGCCAGTCGCCCGTCCACTTGCCGTTGACGCCATGCACCTTGCCGCGGGGCTCGAAACGCGCCAGCGATTCGCGGATTCCCGAATCGACGGGCAGGTGTTTCGTGAGCTCGGACAGGGCGTCGAGATCGACCTGCGTTGCACGCAACTCCCCGTAGGCCGGCTTGCCATCGCGCTCCCCGGCAAGCCGCAGACTGAACTCGTCGGATTTGAACTCACGTCCGGCGACCGCCACGGCCTCGAAACGACGCGCAAAAAACTCGAAACCGTTCTTCCAGCTTCGCCAGCCGAGATGACCGGAGAGGCGGGTGAGATCGAGCATTTCCAGTTCGGGCGCGAGCCGAGTCTTCACGTCGTTCAGCTGCAGATCGGCCAGCGCACTGGTCACGCCCCCTCCGCCGATGTCGATCCATGTGCGCAATGCACCGCGTCCCTGCGCAACCTCGATCGGCAGGTCGAGCCACGGCTTCCAGGCTGCGAGGTCGACGTAGTCGAGTTGCGCGTAAAGCTGACCCTCCCATTGGGAGCGCCGCTTGACCGACTGGCCCGAGAAATCGCCCCGAAGGTCGAGCGGACCCGCAAGTTCAGCGGGAGCGCGGGCACGCAGGCCAAACCGGTGCCGGGAGAAGTCGCTCTGGAGTCGAAACGTGACATCGGTCAAACGCAGTTCGGGCGCTCCGCGCATCTCGTCGATCCACGACACGACGGCATCGGCCACGATGACCTCGCGCTGGCGCAGCAACCAGTCGGCGAGTCCGCCCTCGCCTTGCCCTTCCTTGAGCAGGATGCCAGCGACGGTGATCTTGCCGTCCGCGCCCCGACGTACCCGCAGATCCGGCTCGTGAACCCGGAAGTGATGAAACCGCGGCTCGAAGACCAGCAGCGACAGCCAGGACAGCGAATTCTCGATGCGCTTGAGTTCCAGGGCAGGTCGTCCGGCATCGTCGTACAAGATCACGCCGCTCAGACTGAATTCCGGGCGCCAGCCCCGCCAGTCGGCCTTGATCTGCGAGATGGAGACCTTCTGACCGGTCGCTCGGGCGAGGAGCCCTTCGATATCGCCCCGATAGGCCTCGATATTGGGCAGCACGGCATAGCGCAGTGCTAGGATCAAGCCACCGACGACGACGAGCGCAGCGAAGCCGGCATAAGCCACCATGCGCCCTGACCAGAGCGGGATGATGCGAAAGACGACTCGGGCAATGCGCCTCAACACGTGGTTATCCGCTTCCGTGATTAGGATGAGCAGCGCTGCCGGCTCCTTGATTTTAACCTCAATTCATCCATGACCTCACTGCCGAAATCCAGTATCGATTCCCCCGCCGATCTGCTGCAGACCGCCTTGGCTGCCAGTCGTTACGCAAGACGCGTACTCGACGCCCAGCCCGCTCTCGCTACAACGCTGGACGCATTTCAGCCGTTTACCGTCCGGGAGATGCGGGAGGTTCTAGCCTCCCAACCGCAGATCGACGATGCGGGTTTGGGTACTGCCTTGCGGCAGCTGCGCAAGCGCGTGATGCTACGCCTGATCGCGCGCGACCTCGGCGGACTTGCGGATCTGGCAGAAGTGACCACGACGGTCACGGCCCTTGCGGAGATCGCGATCGAGCACGCCAGCACCCAGCTCACCGCAGCGATGCATGCGCAATACGGCGCCCCCATCGGCCAGGAATCGAAGCAGATTCAAAGGCTGATGGTCGTCGGCATGGGCAAGCTCGGCGGGCGCGAACTCAACGTCTCGTCGGACATCGATCTCGTTTTTCTCTACGGCGAGGAGGGTGAGACGACCGGCCCGCGTGTCGTCAGCAACTCGGAATACTTCACGCGCCTTGCGCGCCGACTGATCGCGGCCCTTGGCGAGATCACGGCCGACGGCTTCGTCTTCCGTGTCGACATGCGTCTGCGCCCCTACGGCGATTCGGGTCCGCTCGTGTGCAACCTCACCATGTTCGAGAACTACCTTGTCACCCAGGGACGAGAATGGGAGCGCTACGCCTGGATCAAGGGCCGACTGATTACGGGCGATCACGATCAGGAGCTCGCATCGCTCGTGCGGCCCTTCGTGTTTCGTCGTCACCTCGACTACGGGGCGCTCGCGTCGATGCGCAGCCTGCACGCGCAGATCCGGCAAGAGGTCCATCGGCGCGACATGGCCGACAACATCAAGCTCGGCCCGGGCGGCATACGCGAAATCGAGTTCACCGCGCAGGTCTTCCAGCTCATCCGCGGCGGACGTGAGGCGGCGCTGCGCATCCAGCCCACCCTGGAAGTGTTGCGCGTCCTTGCCGAGCGCCGGCTGCTGCCCGAAGGCGCCGTGCAGGAACTGTCGATCGCGTACGACTTTCTGCGCCGCCTCGAACACCGGCTCCAGTACCTCGACGACCAGCAAACGCAGATGCTGCCGCGCAGCGACGAAGACCGCATGATCGTCGCAACGACGATGGGATTTCCCGACTGGGCGGCCTTCAGGACCATACTCGACCGCCATCGACAGATCGTATCGAGCCACTTCGAACAGATCTTCTCGACTTCGGGCGACAGCCGGGAAGACGGCAGTCCCGATATTCCAGCCGGTTCGCCTCCGATCAACCTCGATGCCGACGCCGAAGTCCTCCAGCGCAAGCTGCAGGACCTGGGTTACGCCGATACCGAAACGCTTGCGGCACGAGTCGTCGCCCTCAAGACGGGCAGCCGGTATCGTCAGATGCCGGCCTCGGGGCAGGCCCGCATCGATGCGCTCCTGCCGCGCGTCCTCGAAGCGGCGGCCGCCCATGACAACCGCAACGCCGCTGCCGACAGCCTGTTCAATCTGATCGAAAGCATCGGCCGGCGCGAGTCCTATCTGGCGCTGCTGCTCGAATATCCGCAGTGCCTCACCGCTGTTGCCAAACTGGCGGCAACCAGCCGCTGGGCCGCCAACTATCTCGGTCAGCATCCGATCCTGCTCGACGAATTGCTCGACGCCCGCGCCCTGCATGCGCCGATCGATACCTCGGCGCTCGCGCGTTCGCTCGAACCGCAGCTTGCCGAGCACAGTGGCGACATCGAACGCCAAATGGATACCTTGCGGCATTTCAAGCATGCGCACACGTTTCGCCTGCTGGCCCAGGATCTCTCCGGCGAACTGCCGCTCGAGACGCTGAGCGATCATCTGAGCGACCTCGCGTGCATCTGCCTGGATGCGGTGACGAGGCTCGCGTGGGACAACCTTCGCATTCGCCATCGACCCGAGCCCAAGTTCGCGATCGTCGGCTACGGCAAGCTCGGCGGCAAGGAACTCGGCTACGCCTCCGATCTGGACATCATCTTCCTCTACGACGATCCGGCACCGGAAGCCTCCGAGGTCTACTCACGACTCGCGCTGCGGATCAACACATGGCTCACGACGGTCACTTCGGCCGGCGTGCTGTACGAGACCGACCTGCGACTGCGACCGGACGGCGCAGCCGGCCTGATGGTGAGTTCGTTCGACGCCTTCGAGACCTATCAGCGCACCAAGGCCTGGGTCTGGGAGCACCAGGCACTTACGCGGGCGCGCCACGTGGCGGGCGACGAGGAGATCGGCCGCCGTTTCGAAGCCTTGCGCTGCGATATCCTCTGTCAGACGCGGCAACCCGACCCGTTGCGCGCCGAAGTCACTGCAATGCGCAAGCGGATGCTCGATGCCCATCCGAACCCGAGTGAACTGCTCGACCTGAAACACGATCGAGGCGGCATCATCGACGTCGAGTTCATCGTGCAGTATCTCGTTCTCGCGTATGCCGCGGCCCATTCGGAATTGACGGCCAATGCCGGCAACATCGCACTGCTGCGCAAAGCGGCCGAACTCGGATTGATCGACGCCGCGCTCGCCGACGAGGTGCGCAGCGCTTACCGCACCTATCGTCAGTTGCAGCATGGTCTGCGGCTGCGGGGGGATCGCTATGCCCGGGTGGAGATGCGCACCGTCGCGCCGCAGGTTGCCGCCGTGCAGTCGCTTTGGAAACGCGTGTTTGCAGATGAATCCGGCGCCTAGTGTCCTGTGTCGGAGATTCGTGCCCTAAAAGCGCCGAGAATCGACGCCATACTTTGGCGGAAATCCTCGCCATGTGTCCAACCTGGCTGCGGTTTCCTTCGCGTCTGGCGCCGATTTCGACACTTTTACCACGCATGGGATCGATGGTAGCGACCCGCACTTCTGCTACGAATCTACGACACAGGACACTAGCGCTCCTTAAGGCGGTCGGAATTCCGCCCGCGGCTTGTCGGGCTGCTACAATTCCCCTTTTTCGTTTCAGGGAGTTGCACCATGTCGATGGCCGACCGCGACGGCTGGATTTGGCAGGACGGGAAACTCAGACCGTGGCGCGAAGCGACGACGCACGTGCTCACGCATACCCTGCATTACGGCATGGGTGTCTTCGAGGGAGTCCGCGCATACAAGACTTCACGCGGCACCGCGATCTTCCGCCTCCAGGAGCACACCGACCGTCTGTTCCGCTCCGCGCACATCAACGGCATGGCGATGCCGTTCGACAAACAGACCATCTACGAAGCACAGCGCGAAGTCGTGCGTGCGAACAAGCTCGAAGAGTGCTACCTGCGCCCCATCGCGTTCTATGGTTCCGAAGCCATGGGCATCAATACCTCGAAGTGTTCCGTGCATGTCGCGATTGCCGCGTGGCCCTGGGGCGCCTATCTCGGTCCCGAAGCGCTCGAGGGCGGCATCCGAGTGAAGACCTCCTCCTTTACCCGCCACCACGTCAACGTGACGATGTGCCGCGCGAAATCGGTCGGCACGTACATGAACTCCATCCTGGCCAACCAGGAGGCGCACGCCGACGGTTATGACGAAGCGCTGTTGCTCGACGTGGATGGCTTCGTGGCCGAAGGCTCGGGCGAGAACATTTTCATCGTTCGCAACGGCAAGCTCTACGAGCCCGAGCTCACCTCCGCGCTCGAAGGCATCACCCGCGACGCCATCATCACGCTCGCGCGCGAGTCCGGCATCGAAGTCATCGCCAAGCGCATCACGCGGGATGAAGTGTACGGCGCGGACGAAGCGTTCTTCACGGGAACGGCCGCAGAGGTCACGCCCATCCGCGAACTCGATCGCCGGACCATCGGAGCCGGTCGTCGCGGTCCGGTCACGGAGAAGCTGCAAAAGATGTTCTTCGACTGCGTGACCGGCAAGTCCGAGCACCATCGCGACTGGAACACGCCGGTCGCTGCCTGATCGAGACCTTTCATGAGCCAAGCGGAAAACCCGGTCAATACGGCGCGGCACATCGAGGTCACGGCCAAGGATCTGCCGTTGCACTGCCCCACGCCCTCGATGCTGCTCTGGAATTCGCACCCGCGCGTCTTCCTCGATGTCGCCAAGTCGGGTGAGGTCTTGTGCCCGTATTGCGGAACGAAGTTCACGCTCCTGGGTGGACCTGCCCGCCACGGTCACTGACCGCGGCGCCTCCCGACTGCGGTTGCAATGAGGCGTAGCCCATGAGCCGCATTCTCGTCGTCGGCCCGTCCTGGGTCGGCGACACCGTGCTCGCCCAGCCGTTGTTGCATCGTCTGCGCAATCGCGTACCCGGCAACGCCGTCGACGTGCTCGCGCCGCCCTGGACCATGCCGCTGCTGCGCCGAATGCCCGAGGTCTCCGAGGTCATCGAACATCCCTTCCGGCACGGCGAACTCAAGGTCTTCGCGCGTCGTCGCCTCGGGCTCGACCTCAAGGCGCGCGGATACGATACGGCCATCGTCCTGCCGAACTCCCTCAAGTCGGCGCTTCCCGTCTTCTTTGCAGCCATCCCGGTGCGCACCGGCTACCGCGGCGAGATGCGTGCCGGGATACTCAACGATGTTCGGGTTCTCGACGAACGACAGCTGCCCACCCTGGCGGAACGGTTCGCCGCGCTGGCGCAAGGGCCTCACACCGAACTCCTGCGGCCCTTGCCGCGTCCGCGACTCGATGTGGACGCGAACAATGGTGATCGGTTGCTCGATCGACTCGGCCTGAAGACTGACCGGCCCATCGTCGCATTTTGCCCCGGCGCGGAGTACGGGCCGGCGAAGCGCTGGCCCTCCATGCACTTTGCGACGCTCGCCGATCGTTTGACGCAAGCCGGCGCGCAGGTGTGGCTGTTCGGATCGCCCAACGATGAGGAGGTCGGCAAAGAGATCGCATCGGCGGCCACGTCCGATGTGGTGAACCTGTGCGGACGCACGTCTCTTGCCGACGCCATCGATCTTCTGTCGCTTGCGGTGCTCGCCGTGAGCAACGACTCGGGATTGATGCATGTCGCAGCAGCGCTCGACTTGCCCATCGTCGCGCTCTACGGATCGAGCAGCCCGGGCTACACCCCGCCGCTGTCTGACGATGCCACGGTCCTGACGCTCGGTCTCGAATGCAGCCCCTGTTTCAAGCGCGAATGCCCCCTCGGTCATCTGCGCTGCCTGCGCGATCTGTCGCCGCAGCGGGTTGAAGAAGTCATCCGAAAGCGGTCGCTTCCCGGTCTCTCGCAAGCCTAGCACTGCGCCGAAGCGCGGGTGAAATCCACCCCGACTGCCTGCTAGAATCGATGCATGGCCATCGCATCGTTCACCAGTCCGCAGGAGGCCGAACAGGCCTTCTACGAAGCATTCCAGCGTGCGGATCTCGACGCGATGATGGCCGTATGGGCAGAAGACGAAGAGGTCTACTGCGTGCATCCCGGCGGTCCGCGGCTCACCGGGCTCGACAATATCCGCGAGTCGTTTCGCCAGATCTTTGCCGGCGGACCGACGATGCGCTTCGAGATTCGCGGTGCTCAGACGCTGCAGGGTGGCCTCATCGCCGTTCGCAGCCTGCACGAGTACATCAACGTGCTCGGCGAACGGCGGCAGACGAGCATCGTCGTCGCCACGAACGTCTACATCAACATCGGCGGCGGATGGCGCATGGTCGCACACCATGGCTCGCCGGCAGGCCAGACGGAAACCCGACCTGCCGCGCCTCAGTCGCCTCCGCCCGGGCTGCTGCACTGACGCACGCCCGCCGACTTTCGACCGGAACCTCAACGTCATGACCAACGCCTTCGCTCTCCCACACCGCTCCAGGAAGCCTCGCAAACGGGGGCTGACCTCCATGATCGACTTCGGTCCCGACACCTTCGGCTGGACGGGCGGTGTCAGCGGCATTCAGGCAGTGCTCGAATGCGCGGCGGACTACATCGACTTCGCCAAGATCTACGCCATGAACGCCCTGCTGCTGCCCGAGGAGACCGTGAAGAAGGCGGCCCAGGCTTATCGCGATGCGGATGTCGTGCCGTTCGCCGGCGGCATACTCTTCGAATACGCCTGGCAGAAGAACCAGGTGCCCGAAATGATCGAGCACCTGCACAAGCTCGGGTTGAAGGGCGTCGAGCTGTCCGAGAACTACATCGAGCTGACGACCGAGCAGCGTTTGCGCGAAATCGATCGGCTGCAGAAGGGAGGACTCAAGGTGGTCTACGAGTTCGGGCGCAAGAATCCGGTGGACCCGATGAGCTTCGAGTATGTCGCAGGGCTCGTCGCCGAAGTGGGGCAACTCGGCATCGATCACATCACCGTGGAGCAGTGCGAGATCGATCTGCTTGCGCAGGCGTCGCCGAACGCACTCGCCGACCTGCAGCGTCAGCCCTGGTTCGACAACCTGCTGATCGAAGTGGATCCCTACCGCTTCCCGCAACAGCATGCACAGATCATTCGCGACTTCGGTCCCGAGGTGAACCTCGCCAATGTCACGCCGGGGCAGGTCCTGCGACTCGAAGGCTTCCGTCTGGGCATCGGACGAGCGGTCGATTATTCGTTGATCACCCGTTGATCGCGCGGGGGCGGCACACCGTGGTAACGGTGTGCCGTTGGCCGAGAATCTGAGTTTATTTGGACGGCTGGGAATTCTGCGCGGTCTGCGTGGATGACGGCCCGGCCATCAGTTCGCGATAGCGCGCCTTCTGCGCGTCGAACTTGGCATTGATGGCGTCGTTTTCCTGCTGGCTTTGCACGATCAGCGAATCGAGCTTGCGCTTGTCATCGCCGCTTTTTGAGCGGGCGAGCCCGGCCGAAGAGTGCTTCAACACATCCGAATTGCGGCGCAATTCGCGATCACGCGCCTGATCGATTTCGGCTTCGCTGGCATAGGTCGACAACAAGGCATTGTCCTGGCGCTGCCGTTCCATCTGCCCCTTTGCCTGGGCGCGTTGTCGATCGAGTTCTTCCTGTGTCGGCGCATGCTGCGCCACGGGCGTCTGCTCGGTTTTCACCGTGCGTCCAGTTTTCTTGAGCTGGTCTCCTGCTC